>NZ_NQXW01000020.1:0-44277 GCF_002287425.1 Megasphaera sp. ASD88
TTGAAACAGTTGTTGAATAATGCTGCGTTTTCCTTCGGTCATAATGACCTTATGTACCGGTTTCTTTTCTCTTGCCATGATAGTAAGCCTCCTATGATTTAGATTGTATCATAGAAGACCTATACCTGGCAGTTATTTACAGAAAAAGCTTCACATAGTCAACGAAAAAGCACTTGACATTTCTTAGCAAGGCTGGATAGATACCGTTAACAGAGTAACCAGCACATAGCAAGGCACCCTGGGAAGTTGCCGCTTCCCAGGGTGTTTTTTACAGCACATTTTACTCATATCGTTGCCTATTTGTAGTATATCAGCACCAATGCAGGGAGTCAATACGTTGCCGTGAATCTTCTGTTTCATATTGATCGCTCCATACATCGAACTTCACAAAATGCCGCACATAAAACCATCCTATTCTTTCCCATATTGCAAAAGAGGTTTCACCGTTTTCAAAAACAGTGAAACCTCTTTTTTTCTGGTGGAGATAAGCGGGATCGAACCGCTGACCTCTTGAATGCCATTCAAGCGCTCTCCCAGCTGAGCTATACCCCCATGTGTTTGACAAGGAGTATTATAGCATAGTGAAACTTATTTTGCAAGGGATTTTTTCCTAATATGTTGAGTCCTTGCATACAATCAACCTGATAGCTCAGCCAGAAGTCAAAGAGGTGGGTTAGCCGCCTCAGAAATTTTTTTAATCAGACAAAGGCCCACCGCATGCCGACATTCCACTGCCACGGTGTTTCTACATCTCCGCCAAAGGTTTTCACTACGTCGGCATATAGATAGCTGCTGTCGTTCACTTTATAATTAAACCCGAGGCCAGCTTCCCACCACGTATCGCCAATATCCTGACTGTAGCTGTTGCTCAATCCCTTCAGGCTTAAATACGTGTCGGCGCTGCCGGCAAAGTCATGCAGCAAGCTGGCTTTAGCGTATACGCTGCCTTTTTTGTCAAAGGCTTTGCCCACTTCAAACCCTACGCGGCCTACAGCGCTTTCCAGGCTGTCCTGACGGACGTGAATCCCGTTATTCGTCGTAAAATCTTCTCCGCCGATGCGCATAAGGGTCATCTGAGCCTGCGGCGTAACGTACCAGCCGTCTTTGAGATCAATTTTCCGGCCATATTCGCCGCTGAGGCTCGTTCCCCACATGTCGTAGTCGCCGTGCGTATGGCCTGCTTCGGTGTAAATGTCAAAGTCGTTGCTCAGGCGTCCCTGTTTCAGCACGATATCGGCATAGTGTCCATTACGGCCCAGCCATGTGCCGTACAGGCTCAGGGAGGTGCTGCGGTTTTCGCCCGTGCCCTGGGCATACGTCGTTTCGCCGTCGTTATGGCTCACTGCCGCGCCGTAATACCAGTTTCCGCGAGCCCAGTCATATCCAAGCTGGAAGAAATTATACTGGTTTTCATACTGGCTGTCGTAGTTAAATTCGCCGCGGCTCATGCGAGCCCAGATTCCCTGTCCGCCGTCGCTCTCGCGCAGATCACCGAGACGCTGGCTCAAGGTGCTGTCTTCCTGCCGCCATGCGACGATAGCCGTTTCGGCAATGTGCTTCATGGCGTCCATGGTCTTCGTTACCCGGTTGCCGCCGGTAATGTTGGTCACGGAACCACGGTTATTGTTAGCAGTATCAAATACCAAATCAGCACTGGCTTCCGGCGTAATAAGCCCTTCTTTAATTACGACTTTACCGTTAAGGTTATCATTATCACCGTCGTAATATACTTTTCCTGCTAATACGTTCAAATTTTCCTCTGTCTTATCAATATCCAGAGTATTAATAGACTTATTAGCTATACCTACATTGATAAAAGAGCCTTTTTCTGCATCAGTAAAAATAACCGAGCTGGTATCTATATTTACTACACCTTCCTTGTCCGTATCGTCGGCTTTAAATAAAATATTCCCTGTTCCCGAATACTTGGTAATACTGACATCAGCCCAAAAAGGAGTATCCACATAAATATTACCCTGATTCATTGTAAGCTCATTGACTTCACTATATCCGGTAGCAACCCACCGAGCACCGTTTGCCAAATTTAAAGTGCCCTTTTCGTCTTCAATACTACCGGTTAAGACAGAATCAGCAGTATTAAGATTTAGATTAATTGCCCCATCTCCACCATTAATGACATCACCATTTATTACGACACTGTTCGCAGTACCCTGATTTACATTAATAACCGAATCATCATAAGCAGTAATTGCAGATACATAAGCATCATCATTATCAGCAGTCGCAGTTATGCTACCGCCAGCAAAATTGATTTTACTATTGTATACTCCATATATACCTATTGCTTTAACATTCTTACCATTTTTAGCACTACCTCCAATAGTTTGTGCCGTAACATCAGCTATTCCTACATTAATAATGCCACCATCAGCATACACACCTCTAGCTTCTAATTCATCTTTACCTTGAGCCACGGCAGTTATGTCACCACCAGCTTTATCTACTTGTCCATCAAAAGTAAAAACACCGTTAGCATATGCCGGTTGCCCTTCGTTGTTAATTGCATGCACGCTGATGTCCCCATAACCAGTATTAATTACTCCGCCCTCCTCTGCCGTAATACCATTTGCAATAATTTCAGCAATATTTTCATTACCGGTTGCCATTACTATAACAGCTACGTCACCGGTTTCAATTTCTGTATTTCCATATGCCGCAACGCCAGAAGCACTTACAAAATCTAATCCACTTAAATCTTCACTTACAGAATTTGCTGTAACCTGTATACTTCCATCGCCCATAATAATTTTATTATTAGTGCCTGTACCAAAACTATTAAGTCCATATGCCTCAACACCATATTTAGCATTTAACATTTGTACATTGATATCCGCATTACCAATATTGATTACATTATTATCAGAAGGCGAAGGTGAAGTCAGATATACACCACTTCCCATTGCATAAGCATTTAATTCTGAATCCTCTACAAGTACATTAATATTTCCTCCGGCACTTCTATCTATTTCCTTATTACCATTACCTTGCAAATATATACCATATGTTGGATTAGCATTCTCCTTATTCGTCACAGATATATCTAGTTTTTCATTGATTATTATTTTATTAGCACTGCTATTTTCAGTATAATCTAAACTTATACCACGACTTTCATCATTGATAATTAACTTTGCATCTGTACCAAAGTTATAAGTATAATTGCCATTCCCATCAGTACTTTTTATTTCAGCACCATAATTTTCATTACCACTACTAATACTTTCCGTATACTCCGCCGCCAAGGCCGTATTAGCCGACAACACGCTTCCAGCCAACAGACACAACAACACCTTATATTTCATTTCTTTTTTCATAGTCTTACCTCCTGATTACGCAAATTCGACTGTCAGATTTCATGCACCCTGCCTATTACGGAAACGCAAAAAAAGACAGCATACGGCCAGGCTGCCTTACCAGGTGTTCTATATCAGGGCATACGTATCCCGTTATCATTTGCTGTTCAGAAAGCATTACACGCTTATGTTCATACCCCCCCCCCGTAAATGGAGTTGCCCACAGGGAGCTTACTGGTTCACAGCCGTGCTGTCTCCAACGTTTGTTCACGATTCTTCACCTCCTGTTGCAGTATGATGTATTGTATATAGTTAAGCATACCATTAGTTTGGCAGCTTTACAACGGATTGCCATTGAAAATATTGCAAGAAAAAGGGGCTGAAAGGTGCAAAATATGCATACGTTTCAACCCTTTTCTTACATTTTAGTTTTATGAATTAAGCCGTACTGTAAAGGTAATTGCGCCGTCCTTGTACGCTACGCCGAGCTTTCCCTTCAAAAGCTGGGCCAGTTCCTCTGCCATGGACAGACCGATACCGTAGCCGGCTTTTTGGCTGTTGTGGGATTCGTCGCCGCGGTAAAAACGCTCGAAGAAGTGAGAGTAATCCATATTGGCTCCATCGGCGTAGGTATTGGAAATCGCCACGAGAGCGCCCTTCTGCTTTTTGGCCGTCGTCACCGAAACGGCTATGGCGCCGCCGTCGTCGCAATATTTTACGGCGTTGTCCATGAGGATATTGACGAGGGTATAGAGGCGCTTCGAGTCGGAGCGGACGACGACGCCCGGCGCTATCTCCGTGGAAATCGTCTTTCCCGCCTCCTGGGCCACCATCTGGAACGATTCGGCGACGGCCGCCGCAAGCTCCGATACGTTTACGTCTTCCATGACCAGTTCCTGCTTCTGCTCGTCCATCTTGGACAGCATGATGAGGTCGTTGATGAGCTTGGACAGGCGCTGGACCTGCTTTAAGATATTTTCCGTCCACTGGCTCTTGCCGCTGATGAGCTCCAAGGCTTCCGTATTGGCCGATATGATGGCAATAGGCGTCTTCAGCTCGTGGCCGGCGTTGGTAATAAACCGCTTTTGGTTTTCCATATTGCGGATAAAGGGCTTAATGGCCAGGTTGCACAGCGCGGCCAGGATAACGACGTACAGGATGATGCATCCCACGCCGAACCACAGGGAATAGCGCATAAAGGTCCTGACGGCGGCGACATCGCGGGTGCAGTCCATGATAACGATGAGGTAATCGCCATTAGGTTGGGGCGTAATCATGTATCCGTAGCTGGCCTTGTTCTTTTCAAAAAAGCCCTGCGGCTGGCCTTTTGCGACGGTCGTCCTGGCGTATTGTATCGCCTCTTCCTTCGTAAAGGCGGCGATGTTGGCGATATTGATGTCACGGGCATAGCCTTCGTCGTCGACTAAGATGCTGAAATACCGAAGCTGATAGGAAAAATCCGGCGTATTCTGGGACCAGTCGGTCTCGCCGAACCAGCTCGTTTCCTTCGGCGACGTATACAGGGGCACCTTGCCGCCGTTTTGCGAAATATACGACAAGATCGTCTCTACCTGCGCTTCCATGCGCATGTAGCTGATCGTATTGATAAGCCCCAGCGCGCCGGCTACGATGATGACGACGCCGACTGTCGCGACTAAAATAAACTTTCGCCGCAGCTTTTTGATCATGTCCATGAACGATGCACCGAACCTCTCCCGCTTACTCTCCTTCGTTTCTCGCAATCAGGGAAAAGGCCTTCCCCTTTTCCCCGGCAATCTGGATATCGGCCTGAATGGCTTCTAATTTTTCCCGCAGGTACGACACGTATATCCAGACGATTTCCTCCGTCACATCGTCTTCGTCCTTCCAGACGTGGGCGAAAATCGTCTCCGTCGGCAGCTCCTTGCCGGCGTTGAGCATAAAGAACTTCATGAGCCGCGTTTCCTTATTGCCCAGGCGGACGGAGCTTTTGCAGGATAATTCCTGTTCCTCTACGTCCAGCTCGACAGCGCCGGCTGAAAGGGCCGTCGGCGTAAAGGCCGAGCCGGAACGCCGCGTCATGGAGCGGATGCGGGCCAGCAGCTCGCCCATGGCGAAGGGCTTGGTCAGATAATCGTCAGCGCCGGCGTCGAGGCCCGTAATCCTGTCGTCTACTTCGGCCTTTGCCGTCAGCATGATGACCGGCGTCGTATCGCCGCTGCCGCGCAGCTCCTTCAGCGCGCTGACGCCGTCGAGCTTCGGCATCATGATGTCGAATATCATGCAGTCGTAGGCGCCGGAACGACCCTTTTCCACGGCAGACAAGCCGTCGTACACGGCGTCCACTTCATATCCCGAATGCTCCAGCACGGCGACCAGGGCCATGGACATGGCTTTTTCGTCTTCTGCCAGTAATAATTTCATTTCGTATACTCTCCTTTAATGGTCTGCGTGAATCAGATTCCGAATCGTCTGCATGGACAAGTCGCAGGCCGCCAGTTCGTCGGCGCAGCGCTTCAATTCCCGGACGATCATTTCGGGATTCTTAATATCGTGCTTGTATTTCATCTGGTGCTCCAAGCTGGCCCACGAATCCATGGCAATCGTCCGCAGCTGGATTTCGGCAAAGAAATGGCCCGGATTGTTGCCTTCCACGTCTTCATAGGGCGCTTCGATGTCGATAATCATGTGGTAGCTGCGGTAGCCGTTGGGCTTTACATTTTGGATGTAATCCTTTTCTTCTACGACGCAGACGCCCGGTATCGCCTTGATAGCTTCGATATTCCTGTAAATATCGTCGAGAAAGCAGCAGACGATGCGCAGGCCGATGGCGTCGCGAATGTCGTGCAGGGCGGAATAGGCCGTCTGCGGCAAGCCCTTGCGCAGGCATTTTTCCATCATGCTGTCCGGCGACTTGATGCGGTACAATAAATGCTCGTAAGCCGCTTCGCCGCTTTTTTCCTTGATGCCATCGCTGTAGGCCTGAATGCGTTCGACCAGCTCATCCATGACGCGCTGCAGAGACGGCCCGTAGGAACCATATATAGTCGATGTCCAATCCATGTGTTTCACCTGATTTCTATAAAAAGAATGTAGCACAGCTGTTTTTATATTATACCATAGGTCCGCCCAGTCCGTCCTGCCAAAAGAGAAAAGCGCATGGCCGCGCCGTATCGTACCGGCAGCGTCCATGCGCTCTGTATGCTGGTTGTATTATCGTTCCATAAAGGCCTTCAGCTGCTCCGGATAGGGCAGTCCTTCGTTGTCGCCGCGGCTCATGACCTGGATGGCGCCGATTGCCGTGCCTCGACGGACGGCTTCTTTCAAGGGCATGCCTTCCATGAGGGCCGTAATGACGCCGGCGGCAAAGCCGTCGCCTGCGCCGACCGTATCGACGACGGTTTCGACCTTAAAGCCAGGAACCATGTATTCCTCGTCTTTCGTCGAAACGAAGGCCCCGTCGCCGCCGCACTTTGTCACGACGGCTTTCGCGCCGTTCTGCAAATAAAATGCGTTGATTTCCTTCGGATCATCGCTGCCCATGAGGATCTTGCCTTCAGCTGTACCGGGCAGAACCATGTCGGCCTTAGCGGCCAGCCGGTTCAGCGTCTGCACCATGACGTCCTGGCTGGGCCAGAGCTGCGGGCGAAGGTTGGGGTCGAAGCTGATGAACAGTCCTGCTTCGCGGGCCTTATCGAACATGAGGTCGACAGCTTCCCGCGTCGAATCCGACAAAGCCGGCAAAATTCCCGTGACATGAAGGTGCGTATACTCGGAAAACTGAATTTTTTCCACGTCTTCGACAGACAAGGTCGACGCAGCGGAACCGGCGCGGAAATAGAAAATATCCGGGTCGCCTTCGCTGACGCGGCTTTTCAGCATAAAGCCCGTCTTTTTGTCGTCGCTCCACGTCACGAATTCGCTGCCGATGCCGTTGGCCGTCAGCACGTGAATAATGCGCTGTCCGAAGGGATCTCTCCCCAATTTCGTCATGTACGTAACGCGATGGCTCAGACGAGCCGCTCCTACGGCTACGTTGAATTCCGCTCCGGCAACGGCCAGGTCATAGCCGCTGACGCTGTCCAGAGAGCCTTCGCTCTGCGCGATGAGGAGCCCCATCGGTTCGCCCGCTAAAATTAATCCAGTCTTCATCACCTTCACACCTTTCGTCAATATAGAACAGGCCGCAACGCAATAGATATTTTATGAAAGCGCTACCGCAAACAAAGCAAAAAAATACTCTTGATTTCCTGATACGCTTCCCAGTGTGTTTCACACTAAAAAGCTGATGAACAAGCTCATTATATCTCATATTTATATCTTCTGCAATATATTTCACCATATAGTAAACGCATACATAGTACCGGTTTATTTACCCTAAGGCAACGATATTTGTGTTTTAATTGCGAAAGCGTTTACACGTGATATATTTCATCCAAAACAACACCTCAATGCCCTGCCGCATAGAATTATAAAAAAATACCGCATGTTCCCGTACATACGATTCGGAACATGCGGTATTTACATATATCAGCGGATTATCTGAATGGCCTGCCGCGCCATGACGGCGTAGCCTTCTTCATTGGGGTGAACGCCGTCGGCGTACAGGTTTGTCTGGCCTTCTTGTTCTGCCTGCAGCATTGCGCTGTAAAAGTCGACGGCAGCGAAATGGTATTGTTGGGCCAGCTGCAGCAGCCATTGGCGGTGGCTGCGCAGGGCTTCGTTGTGACGGGCTACGTCATGTCTTCCCTGCCATCCGAACAGGGCGCTTTCCTCCTTGGTCAGGATGGGCACGCCGACGTACACAGCTTTTTTCTCGCGCTGAAAGAGGCGGGCGACGGCTTCCAGGTTTTGTCTTATCTGGTCCGGCGAAATATCCATGAGGATATCGTTGGAGCCGCCCATAAAGAAGAAGGCGTCGAACGAGTCCAGCTTCATGCGCTGGGTCCGGTACAGCATGCCGCCCGTCGTATCGCCGCACAGGCCTTCGTTGCAGACGGAAATTCCCTTTTCCTTCGCCAGTCTTGTCGTCCAGCGGCAGTCGCAGGCGACGTCGTAACCGTAGGTCAGGCTGTCGCCCAAACATAACAACTTCATAGGCTCTTCCTTTCTCAGATCTTCATTTGCCGCAGCGAATCAACAGCCGCTTCCGTCGAAACCCAGGGAACGGGGAAGGTGCATCCCGCCTTTTCCAAATCGAGCTGGCAGGCGAATACCTGAGGAATGGCCGATTTATATACGTCGTGGTCGTACATATAGCGCAGCGTCGTTTCTACGTCGGCATCGCAGACGATTTTCCCTTCGTCGAGGAGCACCAGCCGGTTGGCGTACGGCAGGGCAGCTTCCAGAGAATGCTCGATGACCACGATAGTGTGGCCGTACTTGACGTTGAGTTCGTGGATGAGCTCATAAAAGGCGTGGGTGCCTTCCGGGTCGAGGGCCGACGTCGGTTCGTCGAACACGAGGATATCCGGGTTGGTCGCCAATACGCCGGCAATGACCAGCCGCTGGCGCTGGCCGCCGGACAAATTGCTGAGCGGACGATGGCGGTACGGCGTCATGCTGACCTTTTCCAGGGCTTCCGTAATGGCCGCTTCGATTTTTTCCGGCGCGACGCCTTTATTTTCCAGGCTGAAGGCGATTTCTTCTTCTACGGTCATGGCGACGAGCTGGCTGTCGTAATCGTCAAGCATCGCGCCGACGCGGCCGGCCAGATCGGAAATCGTCGTCTGGGTCGTAGCCTTGCCGTCGACGTATACCATGCCCTTCATGACGCCGCCGAAATAATGGGGAATGGCGCCGGTCATGGCCATGCACAGGGAGCTCTTGCCGCTGCCGCTCTCGCCGGTCACGACGAGGAAGTCGCCCTTGTGCAGCACCATGGAAACGTCGTCCAGGACGGGCTGCTTCCGCTTATTGTAGATGTATGTCAGATGCTCGATGGAAATGAGCCCCTCCTGAGAGGGCTTTAAGTCGTACATGCTGTGGTCTGAAGCCACTTCCTGCTCTTCCAGCGAATCGAGGATGCCCCGGGCCACGAACAGCCGCAGGGCCGGGAAATACATGACCGGCGTGACGACGGCGTTCAGCAGGCCGATAACCACGACCAGGGGCAGCATGCCGGCGAAGTAGACGCTGTTTGGCAGGCCCATGACAATCTTCAAAATGGTGACGAAGATACCGCCGCTCATACAGGTCGCGGCAAAGCCGGTCAGCACGGGAAGGCACGAGTGGCCTTTGATTTTTATAAACGACAGATTCTTTACGATAAACGTACAGGTCAGGGCGCCCATGGGCTCGCTGATGAGGTTGCCGTAGGGAAATCCCGATTTCGACGTCAGCACGTTGACTAGGGCGGCGACGAGGCCGATGCCCACGGCCTGCCGGTACGAGGGCTTGGTCAGGCAGATGGCGACGCAGTACGTGGCGATCGTCCAGTTCGGCGTAATGCCGCCGACGCTGGGCGATACGAGATGAAGTATCGTGCCGATGGCCAGCATGAGCGTCGTAATGGTAATCCAGCGGAACTGTCCGCCCTGGCGGTGGTGAAATTCCAACGCGGCAATATCTTCTACTTGTTTCATACCTGTTCCTCCTTATACCAATCCATGAAGCCGCATGTACACGACAACGCAACTGACCGCCGCCATGACGGCCATGACGGCGTAATCCCTTCCCTTAGGCCGGACGTTGCTCATAAAGCTGTGCTCGCTGCTGCCGAAGCCGCGCAGCTCCAGGCTTAAAGCCATCGTTTCCGACCGTCCCAGAGACTTGAGCATGAGCGGCTGGATGACGCTCATATAGTGGATCATCTTCTTGACGACGTTGCCCTTCGTAGATAGGCCGCGGCAGGCCTGAGCCTCCTGAACGGCCTTGCTTTCGGCGATAAAATCGGGGACAAAGCGCAGGGCCGCCGTAAACATAAAGGCGTATTCATAGGGAATTTTTACCTGCTTGACCAGAGCCGCCGTCAAATCCTGCAGCCGCGTCGTCGTCAGCAAGATGATGAATACGACGGTCATGGCCATCATGCGCAGGCCTGTGATATACGCCGATTCGAGGGAACCGCCGCCGACGAGCTGGACCAGCCCGAGAAAGACGGCGAAGACGGCCAGGCTGCATACGGCCTTGAGATTGCGGCTCAGGCTGCCGCACATCGCCAGCAGCAACAGCTCCGCCGCCACGAGGACGACGAGGGGGGCCGTCGTGTTGATGACTAAGGCCCAAAAGGAAAAGGCAAAGGTGCCAATTAATTTCGTAATCGGTACAAATCGCTTCATCATCGGTTCCCTCCTATACGCCGCAGCATTTCTTCCGTAAATTCCTTCATCGACCGGCAGTATTTCATGCCCGGCACGGCCATAGACAGGGCCACCGACTCGGGGCGGCTCAGGCCTAAATCGTACAGGTCTTCGCGCTGCGTAAACAGCTCCTGCGGCGTGCCGTCAAAGGCCTTCGTATGGTTGCCGATGACGATAACCCGCTGGCAGTATTGGGCGAATATATCCATGTCATGAGAAATGATGAGGATGGTCATGCCCTTTTTATTCAGGTCGGTCAGCAGCTCCATGAGCATTTTCTTATCGGCGCTGTCCTGCCCGCTCGTCGGTTCGTCCAAGATGATGCAGCTCGTGTGCATGGCAATGGCTGAGGCGATGGCTACGCGCTGCTTTTCGCCGCGGTTGAGGTTCGGCGGATAGGCCTTGGCCAAATGGGACAGGCCCGTCATGGTCAACGCCTCGGCGACGGCCGCTGCCGCCTCGTCCCGGCTCATGCCCAGCTGCTGCGGGCCGTAAGCTACTTCATCCTCAACGGTCGAACGGAACATCTGCCGTTCAGGCCGCTGAAATACGTAGCCGATGTAATGGCTGCGGGCCGACGCATCGTCGTCGTTGATGACCTTGCCGTCATGAAGGATTTCTCCCGATACGGGCTTTTCCAATCCCATGAGCAGGCGCGTCACCGTCGTCTTGCCGCAGCCGTTGCGGCCGCCCAGGCCGATGAACTCGCCCGGACCGATTCGTATATTAATATGTTCTAATACGGGCACGCCGTTTCCATAATTAAAACAGACATCCTTAAACTCCAGCATTCGGTCTCCTCCTATATATGCACAAAAAAAGCCTTTCATCCCCTTGTGTTCAGGGACGAAAAGCTTATGTTACTGTTTCCGCGGTGCCACCCAAATTGGCTGTCTCCAGCCCAGCTCTACATGTACGGCCTATGCGATACACGCTTCTTTGATATCGGTGGAAATACACCGGCAGGCCCTACTAGTCGCCGTTCAGGCCGCGTCTCCCGAATCCATTCCATAGGCTGATCTGGGCCGAACTCCCACTGCCATCGGCTCGCTGCTCCTGTCGCTACATATGTACTCGTTTCGTTCATAGACTTCATTTATAAAATTAATATAAGTATACCTGAAATTCGCCTCTTGTCAATACTAATACAGCTGCCGCAGAAAATCTGTCTTGGTTGACGATATAAAAAACGTTCGGTACTATATGAATAGATACCATATACATGCCCGCTCTCTGCCAGTGGTGTACTAAGGAGTTGATCTTCATGAAACGCAAGGCCTTTCAGGCTGCCCTGCCTTATACGCTGCCGATTTTCATAGGATTCCTGTTTATCGGACTCTCCTACGGCTTCCTTATGGCCAGCAAAGGCTTTTCCATCTTTTATCCAATCATCATGAGCATCGTCATCTTTGCCGGCGCGATGCAGTTTGTCGCAGTGTCGCTTCTGCTGTCAGCATTTCACCCGCTGTATGCTTTTCTGATGACTCTCATGGTCAATGCCCGCCATTTGTTTTACGGCATTTCTATGTTGGAAAAATACAAGGGCACGGGATGGAAAAAACCGTATCTTCTCTTTGGCCTCGGCGATGAAGCTTTCTCTATCAACTGCACCGTCGAACCGCCGGCCGGCGTAGACAAAAACTGGTTCCGATTCTTCGTCACCCTCCTGATTCACCTATATTGGATTGTCAGCACAGTTTTAGGGGCTGTACTGGGAGCATATATCCGCTTCGATACGACAGGCATTGATTTCGTCATGACCGCTTTATTCGTCGTCTTGTTCCTTGGACAGTGGGAACACAAAAGTGCGCGGCGCTCAGCCATAACCGGTATTGCCTGCACGCTGCTGGCGCTGGCAATATTCGGCAGCAGCCAATTCGTTATCCCGGCTATGATACTCATTACTGGAATTTTGTTGTGGAAAAAGAATGTATATCTGACTAAGGAGGACCCCTTATGATTATGACACCTTTTGAAATGCTGCTGACCATTGGCGCTATCGCCTTGGGGACAATGCTTACCAGGTTTCTTCCTTTCCTTATCTTTTCCAAAGGCAATCCGCCGGCCTTCATTTCCTATCTGGGCACGGTACTGCCTCCGGCAGCAGTTGGCCTGCTCGTCGTCTATTGCCTGAAGGACGCCGTGTTTACGTCCTATCATGCCCTGCCGGAACTCATCGCCATTGCGCTCATCGTTCTTCTTCATAAATGGCGGCACAGCATGTTTCTCAGCATCGGCGGTGGCACGGCTTTTTACATGTTCCTCGTCCAAGTCGTCTTTCGCTGACTCTATATGAATGCATAGAGACAGGCCATATTTTCTATAGGTTTTATGGCCTGTCTTGTGTTATAATGGGTGCTATGAATATTGCAGAAAGCAGTTTGAAAAGGTTAGAAAGGAGCTTTGATACATGAACGCAGTATTCGTAGACTTTGAAATGAACCCTATCGGACGGAGCCAGAAGGAAGCGCGCCGCATCTGCAAGGGAGAAATCATCGAAATAGGCGCCGTCAAGATCAACGAGGACGGCGAAGAAATAGGGTCGTATAAAGAATACGTCCGGCCGGAATACGCTACGGAAATGAACGCCACTTGTCAGGAGCTGACGGGTATCACCATGGAGATGCTCGCCGATGCGCCCCATTTCAGCCAGGCCTTCGCCCATTTCCTCAGCTGGTGCCGCGACTCGAACGGCAACGACTACGAAATGTACGCCTGGAGCGAAAACGACTGGCGGCAGCTGACCTGCGAAATGCGGCTGAAAAAGCTGGACATGGCCGACGAGGACATCCGCTGGATGCTCGACCACTGGCAGAACTTCCAGCAGATTTACTGCAACCTGCTGGGGCTGGACAACGTCATTTCCCTGGATAAGGCCGTCAGCACCCTGGGAGAAACCTTCGACGGCCAGATGCACGACGCCCTGTGGGACGCCCGCAATACGTCGAAGCTGTACGTCTTGTCCAAGAAGAAGGACGAGTTCCGCGACATCATGCAGCCGATTATCGACGCGACCAAACCGGCGGAACCGCTGACCTTCTCCCTGGCCGACGCCTTCCGCGCCGCCATCCGAAAATAATCATTGCAGAAAGAAAGGGATTTTACTTGAGCGAAGCAAGCTCCCGCATTCTCTATATTTTTCTCGACATCGTCCTGCCCCTGGCCGTGGGCTACGCCTTAAAGCAGCGGCGTCTCATGTCGCCGTCCCAGTGCAACTTTCTCATCCGCTTCAACATCATCTGCGTCATGTCCGTCCTGGCCCTGCTCAGCATGTGGGTCCTGCCGCTGAAGCCCGACCTGTTGTCGCTGCCTTTCTTCGCGTTTTTCAACGCCTTCTTTCCCCTGGCTATCATCTTCCTGCTCCACCGGCAGCGGCGGTTTACCGACAAGATAGATAAGGGCAGCTACCTCATTTCGGCGATGCCCTCCAACACGACGGCCCTGGGCGGCCTGTGCGGCTACCTGCTGTACGGCGAAGTCGCCTTTGCCTACTCGCAGATCATCGGCGCGTTCCAGGGGCTGGTCATGTTCTTCGTCCTCTTCCCCATGGGCTACTATTACCACAACAGCGGGCAGACGACGAATATCCCGGCCTTCTTTAAGGCCAACTGGAAAAACATCTTCATCAACTGGAACCAGTTGTCCATTCTCGCCATCATCGCCGGCATCGTGCTGTACGTCTCCGGCGTACCGAGGCCGGCCGTGCTGGGGCAGATCTTTCAGGGCCTGGTCCATGTCAACGCCTGGGCGGCTCTGCTTCCCATCGGCTACCTCATCGATTTTTCCCATCTCAAGGTATACTGCAAGCCGACCCTCGACCTCATCCCCATCAAGATGATCCTGACGCCGGCTGCGTCGTACGTGCTGGCCCTGCAGTTTACATCCGACCCGGTGCTGCTGGGCTCGCTGCTCATCATGATGGCCACGCCCTGCGCCATCAACGCCTTGGTGACGGCGCGGCTCTATGACTTGAACGTCAACCTGTCCATGGCCCCGTTCATCACGACGACGATTTTGTATATTCTCATCTTATACCCGGCATTTTACCTCCTCGTGTCTTTGGGGTATCTGCCATTTAAATAAAAAGCGTATCCGCGCCGATGGGCCGGATACGCTTTTTTGCTTATGACGATAACGAAATGACGCAGGTTACTTTTCTGCCAGCACGGCGCTGCCGATGACGACCCGCAGGATCTCATTAGTTCCTTCACCGATTTCCATGAGCTTATTGTCGCGCAGGAGACGTTCTACGTTGTATTCCTTGCTGTAGCCATTGCCGCCCAGGATCTGAATCGCGTCGAGGCAGATCTGCGTGGCGTGGGTAGAGGCCAGCAGCTTGGCTTCAGCCGCCAATTTCGAGCAGCGCGCTCCCGTGGCCTTTAAGGCCGCCGCGTCGTAGAGCATCAGGTTCATGGCGTCGATATACATGGACATATTCGCCAGCTTAAAAGAAACGCCCTGGAACTTGGCGATAGGCTTGCCAAAGGCCGTGCGCTGCAGGGAGTATTCCTTGGCAATCTGCATGGCGTGCTCGGCAATGCCCGTAGAAATAGCGGCGCAGCTGATGCGGCCGCCGTCCAGCCCTTCCATGGCGTAGACGAAGCCCTTGCCTTCTTCGCCGAGGAGGGCGTCGGCAGGCAGCTTCATGTCGTCAAAGGTAAGGCCGTGCGTGTCGGAGCTGCGCATGCCCATCTTGTCCTCTTCCTTATCGACGATCAACCCCGGCGTGCCGGCGTCAACTAGGAAGGCCGAGATGCCCTTGGCGCCCTTGTCCGGGTCGGTAATGGCCATGACGACATAGTAGTCGGCAATGCCGGCGTTGGTAATCCAGGCCTTGGAGCCCTTGACGACGTACGAGCCGTCGGCCTGCTTTTTAGCCCGGGTCCGCATGCCCGCCGCGTCAGAGCCCGAATCAGGTTCCGTCAGGGCAAAGGCAAATAATTTTCCGTCAGCGACGGCCGTCAGGTATTTCTCTTTCTGCTCGTCGCTGCCGTGGAGGCGAATCATATCGGCGCAGACCCAGCTGATTTCCATGGACATGGCAAATCCAGCGTCGGCCCGGGCCAATTCGTGCGTAATGACGGCGCATTCCACGTCGCCCAGTCCGGCGCCGCCATAGGCTTCGGGAACGGGCGTCGCGTGCAGTCCCGTGGCGATGTACTTCTTGTACAATTCCGGATTCCATCCCGTTTCGTCCATCTGCCGGCTCAACGGAGCGACTTCCTTTTAAGCAAAGGAGCGAACCAAATCCCGTACAGCCAATTGTTCTTCCGTAAAGTTGTATCCCATACCAAAACCTCCTTTTAGCAAATCAAGTATATATTTAATTATACCAAAATATTTCAAATAAAATCCACGATTTCCCCTTAACTTCGCGTCTGCCGTCAAAAAAAGCCCCCGCCGCGAGAGATGGAGAGTCCATAACTCGCAGCAGGAGCTTTTACGCTGTATAAAGGAGATGCTATCCTTTTACCGTTTGTTGCTGTAACGCCAAATCTTCATGTCGTCGGCTGCCTTAATCAGGTCTTCCCGGAAATCGGGATGAGCGATGCTGATCAGTTTTTCGGCACGTTCCCATGTAGACGAGCCCATGAGGTTGACCATGCCGTATTCCGTAGCTACCCAGTTAACCTGAGAGCGCGGGTCCGTGACGATTGTGCCGGGCAGGAGCGTCGGTTTGATGCGCGATTCGTCTTTGCCCGTCTTCTTATTGTGGAAGGTCGAGCGCAGGGCGATGATGCTCTTGCCGCCGCGGGAACGATATGCGCCGTCAGTGAAGTCCAGCTGTCCGCCGCTGCCGCTGATGTGATGCGTGCCCGACGATTCGGAGGAAATCTGGCCGAACAGGTCGATGTCCACGCAGTTGTTGATGGAAATGAAGTTGTCGAGCTGTGCGATGACGAAGGGATCGTTTACATAATCGACGGGATATGCGGCAAGGAACGGGTTGTCATCGATCCAGTCGTACATATCCTGCGAACCGAGGGCGAAGGCCCAGGAAGCCTTGTCGCGGTCTACGGCCTTCAATTTATTCGTCAGGCGACCTTCCTTATACATCAGGTAGAAGGCGTCGACAAGCATTTCCGTATGCATGCCCAGGTCCTTCAAGTCCGATTCAGCGATCATAGCGCCTACCGTATTCGGCAAGCCGCCGACGCCGAGCTGCAAGGTCGCGCCGTTCGGGATTTCTTTCACAATCATTTCAGCGATCTTCGTATCGATTTCGTCGCCCGTTTTAAAGGGAATGGTCGGCATGGGGATACTGCCGGCTTCGACGATGGCTGCTACGTCGGAAATATGGATTTGTTCACCGCGTCCGCCGAGCGCACGGGGCATCGCTTCGTTGACTTCTACGATGACCTTTTTTGCTTTTTTCGTAATGGCTTCGTTGGCGGAAATGTTCAGGCCGAAGTTAAAGAAGCCGTGTTTATCCATGGGAGCGACCGTAATCATCGCTACGTCTACGTCGAGGATATCGCGGTACATCGACGGTTCGTTGCGGTAGCACATGGGGATGAAGTTCATCAACCCCTGGGCACACATCTTGCGGTCATAGCCGCTCATATGCCAGTTCATAGCCGTGAAGGTTTCGCGGTTCGGGTCGACGGAAATAATTTCGCGCGGCGCAAAGGTAAAGGACATACGTACTTTGACGTCCTTCAATTCTTCCTTGCGGCCGGCCAGGGCCTTATCCAGCAAAATAGGCTGGGACGTAGCCATGCCGTAATCTACCCAATCGCCTGATTTAACGAGTTTTACTGCTTCTTCCGGCGTCGTCAGTTTCTGCCGGTACATATCTGTCCACTGGGACATTGTACTCACCATACCTTTCTAAGCGCTTGTTAATAAGTTCTGTATTTCACATAATAATTATAGAACGTTTAACGGTTTTATACAAGAAATTTTTTCAACTTTTCAATATATAAATCGCATAGCTTGGGTATCGAACTATTAGAAAGACCCTTGCGCACAGCTGCGCGCAAGGGCCCGTGAGGAGGGATTTATTCTTTTTTCGCTTCCTGCGCCTTGGCAATGATTTCGTCCATCAGCTTTTTAGGAACTTCTTCATAAGCGAAGAATTCCATGTTGAACGTACCTTTGCCCTGCGTCATGGAGCGAAGAACCGTGACGTAGCCTTTCATTTCCGACAGGGGAACCTGCGCCTTGACGACGATGATGCCCTTGCGGTTGCGGTGATGTTCCATCCCGAGGATGCGGCCGCGGCGGCTGCTGAAGTCGCCCATGATGTCGCCCATGTATTCTTCCGGAACGACGACGTCTACGTTGTAGACCGGTTCCAGCAGTACCGGATTGGCTTCGGGAACGCCTTTCTTCAGCGCCAGGGCTGCCGCTACCTTAAAGGCCATTTCCGACGAATCGACGGAGTGGTACGAGCCGTCTTTCAGAGTAACCTTGATGTTGATCATGGGATAGCCGGCGATGAGGCCCTTTTCCAGCGTTTCCTTTACGCCCTTTTCAACGGCCGGAATATATTGTTTTGGTACGGCGCCGCCGAAGATGTCGTCGACAAATTCGAAGGATTCGCCGTTCGTAAGGGGTTCGATATCCAAGATGACGTGGCCGTACTGTCCATGGCCGCCGCTCTGTTTCTTGTGCTTGCCTTCGGCCGTAGCCTTGCCCTTGATCGTTTCGCGATACGGAATATAGACATCCTGCAGCACGCCTTTAATGCCGTATTTCCGTTCCATCTTGGTCATGATATGGTCGAGGTGGACGTCGCCCATGCAGCGGACGATGAGCTGCTTGCCTTCTACGCTCTTTTCGACCTTGCAGGTCGGGTCTTCTTCACTGATGCGCAGCAGGGCGTTCATCAGCTTTTCTTCGTCGCCTTTCTTTTCCGGAACCATCGCTACCGTATGGAGCGGATTGGGGAAGCGGACTTGATCGTATACGACGGGCGATTCGGGCAGGGCGAAGGTATCGCCTGTGCGGGCGTACTGCAGCTTCGGCAATACGACGATATCGCCGGCGACGGCTTCCGTAACGGGAATCTGTTCCTTGCCGACCAGAGTAAAGAGCTTGCCTAATTTTTCATCCTTGTCCTGCGTAGCGTTGTACAGCTTGTCCCCTTCCTTGAGGGTGCCGGAGAAGACGCGGACGTAGCTCAGCTTGCCGGCGAAGGGATCGATGAGCGTCTTGAATACGAAGCCCGTAAAGGGTTTATTCGGATACACGACGACGGGTTCGCCCGTCTTCTTGTCTTCGCCCATCATGACCTTCTGCGAAGCAGCCGGCATGTAAGTAATAATGCGGCGAAGCAGTTCGGCCGTGCCGATATGGGAGTTGGCGCTGCCGCACATGACCGGGCAGACCCGGCCGGTCAGCATGCCCTGACGAAGGCCCTTGCGCAGTTCTTCCAGCGTAAGCTCTTCGCCTTCGAGGTATTTTTCCAGCAGTTCGTCGTCGCCTTCAGCGGCGGCTTCCATGCACATTTCCCGTACTTCGCGTGCTTTCGGCATATATTCGGGCGGAACCTTGATTTCTTCGCATTTCCCGTTTTTCCATTCCCAGGCTACCATCTTGCACACGTCGATGATGCCGCGGAAATCCTTGCCTTCGCCGATAGGAATCTGCAGGGGCATGATGGATTTGCCGAAGACGGCGCGCATCTTTTCCAGGCAGCCGAAGAAATCGGCGTGTTCCACGTCCATCTTATTGACATAGAACATGCGGGGCAGCTTCAATTCTACGCCGTAGTCCCAGGCCCGTTCCGTATCCATTTCTACGCCCGATTCGGCCGATACGACGAGCAAAATGCCGTCGCAGGCCCGCAGGGCGGCCCGTACTTCGCCGCAGAATTCCGAATAGCCCGGCGTGTCGATGAAGTTCATCTTGTAGCCTTCCCATTCGCAGGGAGCTATACCGAGCTGAATCGTAACGTTGCGCTTGATTTCTTCCGGTTCAAAGTCCATGATGTGCTTGTTGTCCTTGCCTACGCCGACGGCGTCGACGGCGCCGCAGGCCAGGAGCAACGATTCGACGACGGCCGTCTTGCCGGCGCCGTCATGGGAGAGCACAGCTACGTTGCGAATTTGTTCACTGGTATATTCTTTCATACATAAATCGCCTCCTATGAATCACGTTACTTATAGGATTCGTGACATAGAGGCGATTTTCCTTTTTTATATTATAATTTTTTCTAACTTATTTGCGAAATTCGCAAGACTATTTTTTCTCCATCGCCCGGCACACCAGAGACGCCATGAGTTCCGCGCCGATAGGCAGGCAGTCTTCATCTACGGCGAAATGCGAATTATGCAGGGGATATACCGTATCGCCGGCCTTCGTCGCGCCGAGCCAGAAGAAGGCGCCGTCGCAGGCCTGCAAGTAACCGGAAAAATCTTCTGCCGTCATGGCCGGCTCCTGCACGTCGGCCAGGGCATCCCGGCCAAAGCAGTCCGCCGCGACGGACGCGACGAAATCAGCCTGCTGCGGCGAATTGACGACGGCGGCGTAGCCCCGCTCATAATGCAGCTCGCTCGCCGTGCCGTACATCGTATCCAGTCCCCTCAGCATGTTGCCCAGCTGCGCTTCGACCATATCCTGCGCTTCCGTATGATAGGTCCGGCACGTCCCCTCCAGCTCCACTTCGCCGGCAACGATATTGTAGCGCGTGCCGCCGCTGATGCGGCCGAAGGTCAGCACTGCCGGATACAGCGGGTTAATCTGCCGGCTGATAATATCCTGGGCCGCCGTGATAAACTGCCCCGCCGCGACGATCGCGTCGACGCCCTTGTGAGGCATGGCCGCATGACTGGATTTCCCCCGGATGACGATGCGGATATGGTCTGAGGCGGCCATCATCGGACCGGCCTTGACGCCGATCGTTCCCGTCGGCAGCGTCGGCCATACGTGAAGGCCGTATATGGCGTCAACGCCGTCGAGCACGCCCGCTTCGACCAGCCCCTTCGCGCCGCCGCGAGGCGATTTTTCCTCTGCCGGCTGGCAGATAAACACGACTGTCCCGGCCAGCTCGTCCCTCAAGTCGCTGAGAACCTTTGCCGCCCCCAGCAAGATCGCCATATGGCCGTCATGGCCGCAGGCATGCATCTTTCCCTCGCACTGAGACGCAAAAAGCAGGCCGGTTTGTTCCGTAATGGATAAAGCGTCCATATCGGCCCGCAGGGCAATAGTCGGCCCAGGCCGCTTCCCGGTCAGCGTACCGACGACACCATGGCCGCCGGCGACGCCTTCCTGTACGTCTACGCCGAAGCTGCGCAGCGTCTTCGCCATATAGGCCGCCGTGCGTTCCTCTTCATTGGAAATTTCCGGATATGCGTGAAGCTTTCGGCGCGCGCAGCGCATATCCTCCGTATATTTTTTGACTAATTCCTTAATTCTATTCTGGTTAATCATGGCGATTCCCCCTCGCAACCTAAACTACCCCAGCCTGCATACGTCATATGTCGCGTTCAGGCATTCATAAATTGTGTTTTATTATACTATAAAATGTGTAAAAATACAAAGAAATTTTCTCCATTTCTGCAAATCTCTCTATATGCCCTGGCCGGTCTTTCCATTTATGGCGATACGGATTATAATGTAAGATGATATTTTATCTCAAAGGAGGATGCACATGAAAGCATTTGATATGGAACAAAGCGCATGGGCCCGTTTTTCCTCGGAAGAACGGCGTCGCATGGAAGAATACAGCGCGGCGTACCGCCGTTTTCTGGACACGGCCAGGACGGAACGGCTCGCCGCCAGAGAAATCATCCGCCAGGCCGAGGACGCAGGATTCAAGCCCTTGTCGGAATACACGGCCCTGAAGGCCGGCGACAAAGTATATTGGAACCAGAAAGGCAAGTCGGTCATCCTCGCCGTCGTCGGCTCCGAGCCGCTGGAACAAGGCATGAAAATCGTCGGCTCCCACATCGACTGCCCCCGCTTGGACTTGAAAGCCATGCCCGTCGTAGAAAAAAATAAAATCGTCTACTTCAAAACGCACTACTACGGCGGCGTCCTGAAATACCAGTGGGTCTGCATGCCCCTGTCCCTCGTCGGCGTCGTCTACACCGCCGACGGCCGTCAAATCGACATTTCCATCGGCGAAGACCCGGACGATCCCGTACTTTTCATCAACGACCTCCTGCCGCACCTCGGCAAGGACCAGGCCGCCAAGAAGCTGGGCGAAGCCATTACGGGCGAAATGCTCATGCCTCTCGTCGGCACGTACAGCGAAGAAGAAAAGACGAAGCCTCAGATTTTGGAATTGCTGCGGGAAAAATACGGCATTACGGAAGAAGACTTCACCAGCGCGGAACTGGAAATCATTCCGGCTCAGAAGAGCCGCGAAGTCGGCTTGGACCGGTCGCTCCTCATGTCCCACGGCCACGACGACCGCGTATGCTCCTACGGCAACCTGGCGGCGATCCTCAGCGCCGCTCCCGGAGCAAAGACTCAGGTCGCCCTCTTTGCTGATAAAGAAGAAATCGGCTCCGTCGGCAATACGGGCGTCCACTCGTCGTACTTCCTCGACTTTACGGCGGAAATGCTGGCCCTGCAGGGCCGCACGGAAGAGCTGTATCTGCGCCGGGCCCTGCGCGGCAGCGAAGTCCTGTCGGCCGACGTAGCGGCGGCCTTCGACCCGATCTTCCCCGAAGCCTACGAAGAAGCCAACTCGGCCAAATTAGGCTACGGCATCTGCCTGTGCAAATACACAGGCGCCCGCGGCAAAGCCGGCAGCAACGACGCCAACGCCGAATTTTTAGCCAAGGTGCGCCGCATCTTCAACGACGCCAACGTCCCCTGGCAGGTCGGCGAACTGGGCAAGGTCGACCAGGGCGGCGGCGGCACCATCGCCTATATCATGGCCAATTGGGGCTGCGACGTCGTCGACTGCGGCGTCGCCATGCACAGCATGCACGCGCCGCTGGAAATCGTAGCCAAAGCCGACGCCTACTGCGCCTATTTAGCCTACAAAGCCTTCTTTGAAAGCAAGTAACTCCATATAGTAAAAACGGACAAAACCTGCCGACGATCTGCAGCAGGCGTTGTCCGTTTTTTTGTTGGATGTCAGATTATGATAAAGGTCTTCCTTAATCGAATGCAATACGAGCCCGACGCGGGGATTCGGTCATATAAGTCCTTTATTCACGAGGTTGACGCCAACGGCTAGGGCTTGCAAAAATTGATGGAATCACTATACTATAAGCATGCGCAGCTGCGTTCAGAAAGAAGGATGATATATATGATTACCAAAATAAAATCGTTGGCGGCAGCCTACCTGTTCGCCGCCGTCGCCTGCACTGCACCGGTCCAGGCCTTTCCGTCCCACTCCATGCCCTATGCGGCAGGCTACAGCCTCATCGTCGGTACCTGGCAGGGCCGCTACGGCCGGGAGCTGTCCATTTCCATGGACGACGTCGACGGCGTGCCGTACAGCATACACAACGTCACGAACGACGGGTTCACTACGGTGGTCCGCATCATATTAGACGACGAACGCCATACGATGCTCACTTTTTCCTTCCCCAACGGCAACTACAACTACGTCATGATGAACAACGCGACGACAGGGCGGTTTGCCGACGCCATGGATTTTACGCGGCAAAGCAGCTTTTCTCATTGACAATCTCAATTCCATCCAGTATAATTCTGGATGTACTTTAAGGGAGTAATCAGTACATCCGGCATGTATAGTAGTATCGACATACTGGCCTCAGGGCCCGGTGCTATTTGAAATGATGAGACTTAAAGGCAGTATTTGCGCTGCCTTTAGGTCTTTTTTATTTGCCGTCATATGAAATCGCATAGGAGAGATGACCATGAATGGATTGGAATTGTTGTTACTGGCCTGGGCCTGTCCATGGACGCCTTCGCCGTGTCGGTCTGCAAGGGATTATCACTGGGGAGCATCTGCTGGAAGCACATGGCCCTTGCCGGCTTGTGGTTCGGCGGCTTTCAGGCCCTGATGCCTACGGCAGGCTATTATTTGGGAACGTTTTTTACCGATATAATTACATCGTACAATTATTGGATCGCCTTTGTGCTGCTAACCTTAATCGGAGCCAATATGATCAAGGAATCCTTCGAAGAGGAAGACTGTCCCGACGCGAACATGGCCGTGCCGGCTATGTTCGCCTTGGCCGTCGCGACGAGCATCGATGCGTTAGCCGTCGGCGTCACCTTCGCCTTCATGAACGTATCGATTATACCGGCCGCCCTGTCTATCGGCTGCGTCACCTTCGCCTGTTCCGCCGTCGGCGTAAAAGCCGGCAGCCTGTTCGGACTTAAATATAAATCCAAGGCGGAGAGAGTCGGCGGGGCCGTCCTGATTCTCATCGGCTTAAAAATCCTCCTGGAAGGACTGCAAATTTTATAAGGCTTCATATAAAAACTGCCGCTAAGTACAGCATAACTGTTGCCTAGCGCAGTTTTTATATTATGTAGTTTCTTCCGTACGCTGTTCAGCCGTTTCTTCCGGCTTAGGCGTTTTCTTCTTTTTCCGCGGTTATACCGGTTCATGCCGACGTCGACGCCGACCTTCAGGCAGCCTTCAATAGCGACGGCTGTCGCCTTCAGGCCTTCCTCGTATTCCGGCAGCATGTCTTCCGGAAACGGAGTCAGCACGTGGTCGATGACATCGCGGTGCGGCAAAGGCCGGCCGATGCCGACGCGAAAGCGGATGAAATCGCGGCAGCCGTTGGCAAAGAGGCTCTTGATGCCGTTATGGCCGCCGTCGCTGCCGTTCTTGCGGATGCGGAGACGGCCTACGGGCAAATCCATGTCATCGTAGACGACGTAGACGTCGACCTGCTCCAGCTTATACCAGCGCATGAGGGGCCCTACGGCCTGGCCGCTGTTGTTCATATAAGTCTGCGGCTTGACGAGGATGACCTTTTCCCCGTCAACGTCAGCCTGGGCGACCTGGGCGTCCATCCGGTTCTGCCATAGCGTCACGTTCCAGCGCTTCGCCAGCTCGTCGACGACGCGGAAACCCGTATTGTGTTTTGACGTTTCGTATTCTCGGCCAGGATTTCCCAGGCCAACAATCATATGCACGTGACTACCCTTATTTGTCGAAGAGCTTGCTTACCGATACTTCATGGAAAATGCGCATGATGGCTTCCCCTAAGAGCGGCGCGACGGATAAGACCTTGATCTTGTCGATTTTCTTTTCGTCGGGCAGAGGAATCGTATTGGTAATGATCAGCTCGGAAATAACGGAATCCTGAATGCGCTGTACAGCCGGGTCGGTCAGTACGGCATGGGCACAGGCCGCATATACGCGGGCCGCTCCCATATCTTTCAGGGCTTTGGCGCCACCGCACAGGGAGCCTGCCGTATCGACGATGTCGTCGATGAGGATACAGGTTTTGCCTTTAATATCGCCGATGATGTTCATGACTTCGGCTACGCCGGGACGGGGACGGCGTTTTTCAATAATAGCGATAGGAGCGTTGATGCGGTCGGCTAAATCGCGGGCCCGCGTAACGCCGCCGAGGTCGGGAGATACGACGACGATGTCGCCCAAATCGATTTCAGCTTTCTTCTGATTCAGGTATTTGGCAATAATCGACGCCGAGCCGAGGTGGTCTACAGGGATATCGAAGAAGCCCTGAATCTGGCCGGCATGCAGGTCCATCGTAACGACGCGGGTAATGCCGGCGACGGACATGAGGTCGGCGACCAGCTTGGACGTAATCGGTTCGCGGCCCCGGGTCTTGCGGTCCTGACGAGCGTAACCATAATAAGGAACGACGGCTGTAATGTGTTTTGCCGAAGCGCGCTTGAAGGCATCGGCCATGATGAGCAGTTCCATAATCGTGTCGTTGGCCGGCTGGCACGTCGGCTGGACGATAAATACGTCTTTGCCGCGGACGCTTTCATCGATCATGATTTGGATTTCGCCGTTGTTGAACTTGCCGACGAAGGCCTTGCCAAGTTCCAGGCCTAAATAATCGGCGATTTCCTTAGCCAACTTCGGATTGGCGTTGCCAGTAAAAATTTTCAGCTTTTTCCCGTCTTCGTAACTCATTTGTTGAGCCTCCTAAAATAAATTTATGATTTCTATACTAGGTAAATGGGTATATGCTATTTCTTATACGTATCGTCCTTGACCCAGCCTTCGATGTTGCGCTGCTTAGCCCGGGCAACGGACAAGGACTTCGGCGGTACGTTCTTCGTAATCGTCGAGCCTGCGCCGACATAGGCGTACTCGCCGACGGTGACAGGCGATACGAGATTGCTGTTGCAGCCTACGAAGGCGTGGTCGCAAATCGTCGTGCGGTGCTTTTCCTTGCCGTCGTAGTTGACCGTGATAGTACCACAGCCGATATTGACGCCGCATCCTACGTCGCTGTCGCCGATGTAGCTCAAGTGGGGCAGCTTCGTGCCGTCGCCGACGGTGGAGTTCTTGACTTCCATGTAGTTGCCGACCTTGACGTCGTTGCCGATGACCGTATTGGGACGGAAATGGACGAAGGGGCCGATTTCGCAGCCGTTTTTGATTTCGCAGTCGTGGGCATATGTAAACTGAAGGTGGTCTCCGCTGCCCATGACGACGTTCGTCATGCGGACGTACGGGCCGACCTGGCAGTTTTCGCCGATGACGGTGCTGCCTTCCAGGATCGTTCCCGGATACAGGACCGTATCGCGGCCTACGGAAACGGTCGTATCGACGTAGGTGTTATTGGGGTCGATGACCGTCACGCCGTCCGTCATGAGCTGTTCCAGCTTGCGGCGGCGCAGCACCTGCTCGGCTTCGGCCATCTGCAGGCGCGAGTTGACGCCCAGCGTTTCTTTATAATCCGGCGCGGCGAAGGCGCTGACAACCTTGCCGGCATCGACGAGCATGCCGATGATATCGGTCAGGTAATACTCGCCCTGGGCGTTGTTGTTCGTCACGTTATGAAGCATCTGCCACAGGAGCTCCATGTCGAAGCAGTAAATACCGGCGTTGACTTCGCGCACGGCTAATTCCTCCGGCGAGCCGTCCTTCTGCTCGACAATCTTGACGACCTGTCCCTTTTCATTGCGGATAACCCGGCCGTAGCCTGTCGGGTCGGGCATGACCGCCGTCAGTACCGTAGCGGCCGCCTGTGTGGCTTCATGATGGGCCAGCAGGCTGCGGAAGGTGTCTTCCGTTACCAAAGGCGTATCGCCGCACGTCACGAGCAGCGTGCCCGAAAGGCCGGACAACAGCGGTTCTGCCTGCATGACGGCATGGCCCGTTCCCAGCTGCTGTTCCTGTACGACAGTTTCCGCCCTGTCGCCCAGATATTCCTGCACGGCTTCGCCGCCGAAGCCGACGACGACGACCTGCCGCTGCGTTCCCGCCGCTTTGACGGCCCGCAGCACCTGTTCCACCATCGGCACGCCGCCGACCTTATGCAGAACTTTAGGCATGCTGGATTTCATCCTCGTTCCTTTTCCGGCAGCTAAAATAAGTGCAATAATGTCTTTCATTCAGTATTAGCCTCCCTGAAACAAATAACTGTCATGTCCTTTTCAGAATAACACAAATAGCACGGAAAATACATACTTTTTTACAAAAAACAGGGGGAATTTCGACGATTTCCGCCGTGAAAACAAAAGGGAGAGGCCGAAACCTCTCCGCTTTTCTTTTTTACTCAGTTAATCTGCCGCTTAC
Source organism: Megasphaera sp. ASD88 (assembly GCF_002287425.1). Taxonomy (NCBI): domain Bacteria; kingdom Bacillati; phylum Bacillota; class Negativicutes; order Veillonellales; family Veillonellaceae; genus Megasphaera; species Megasphaera sp. ASD88. The sequence continues at coordinate 27,210 of NZ_NQXW01000020.1, forward strand.
AGCACGTATACGACGACTTCTCTTCTGCCGAAATTCAGGGCCTCCGTAATGGAGTCCATGGCCAAATCGATGCGGTTGCCCACGATAGAGCCGCCCGTATCTTCAGCCGTCGCGTAGCCGTACCCTTCGATGTACAGCTGCGAGCCTAACGGAATGACATCCGGGTCTACGGACACCATGCCGCGGCGCAGGCGCAGGCCCGTCGCCGTAAAACCGCTGTTGCCGGGATCGTCGGCCGTGTAAGCCGATGCGTCCATCACGATACGCCGCTGGTAGGAGCCAACCCCTTCTTCGGCAGGGGCTTCGCGTCCACTGGCTTCTGAAAGAGCCGCCATGGTCTGCGAACCGACAATGCCATCTACATCTAACCCGTAGTCGGCCTGAAAACGCTTTACGGCGTCTTCCGTCGCGCTGCCGAAAATTCCGTCGGCGCCGCCGGCCAAATACCCGGTATCCATGAGCATGTATTGTACGCTCTGTACAGCAGAGCCGTTCATTCCCATTTCGACTTTTGCACAAACCAGTGAGGAACATGCAAAAACAAATATGAGCGTCAATAGAATCAGTATACGGTTCTTCAAACAACCACCTCTTTGAAATATCCATACCTAAACATCAACTTTCAGAAAAAATTATACCAAAGATTGAAGGATAAGTCAAAAAAGCAAATCTTTATGCGTTATTTTTCACAACTTTATACGCGATGCTATCCGCATTTGTTTTCTCTTAGCTCAATAAATTCATACTTTCTGCTTATATTTTTAAGACCTGGTATTATTTTTTATAATTTATGCAAAACTACACTGTTTCCACTTCTACAAGACAGCGGACGGCTTCCGCACTTTCTACCGAGTCGGTAAGGACGTATAAATAGTCGCCGGCCTGCAGGCGGATGTCCATGCCGGGAAGTACGTCGCCGCTGCTGCGCTTAATATCGACGAGGACGACGTGGCTGGGCCAGGCAATACGCCCCACGTATTTGCCGTCTACGGCGCTGCCGCTGGCCACGGTCAGCTCCAGCAGATGGCGCCGCTCCGACGCCAGGATCTCCGGCCGGTGAGCCGCCAAAATCCGCTGCAGCAGCGCTTCGTAAATCGGCTGGCCGCCGCAGACCTGGGCGACGACGAGGGCTACGAGGGATGCCGTGCACAAGACGAGCAGATGCTCGTACGAAGCCGTCATTTCCATGATGAGGATTGTGCCCGTAACGGGAGACTGGACGGAGGCCGAGAAAAACGCCGCCATCGACAGGATGACGATATTCGACAAATATTCCGGGCCGACGATGCCCAGCTGTATCAGGACGATGCCGACGACGCTGCCCGTAAGAGCACCCAGTACGAGCATGGGCAGGAAAAATCCGCCCGGCGCGCCGCAGCCGTAGCTGACCAGGGTAAACAAAAACTTTCCGATGAGCAGGGCCGCAAAGAGGGACAAGGACAGAGGCAGCGTATGAAGGCTGTTGATCAATTCGTTGCCGCCGCCCAGCACTTGCGGGAACACATATCCCAATACGCCGGCCGCCGCGAGGGCAAAGGCAAACTTTCCATACCCGCGAAAGCAGGGCAGGCTGTAAAAGCGCGGAATATTCAGCAGCCCCTTGTTGAAGACAATGCCGGCGAGTCCGGCGGCTATGCCGACGACGACGGCGATCCAGATATACTGCAGCGGCAGGACCGGTACCGTCCCGAACTCAAAAATCGGCGCGCGGCCAAAGGCAAGACGGCTGACCATCGTCGCCAGCAGGGCCGCGGCCATGGCCGGCGCCAGGACGACGCCGGAAAAATTGCGGTGCAGCTCTTCCAGGGCAAACATGACGCCGGCTAAGGGCGCGTTAAAGGCAGCAGCCAAACCGGCGCTGGCCCCTGCCGTCAGGAGGTATCGCTCTTCAATGCGGAACCGGCCGAGATTCCGGCTGATGCCCTGGGCCGTTACGGCCCCAATCTGGATAGACGGCCCTTCCCGTCCCAGGGATAATCCCAAGCCGATGCCGACAATGCCGCCGACGAGCTTTACCCATAAGATGCGCAGCCAGCGCAGGCGGATAACGCCTAAAATGACGCCTTTGACCTGGGGAATGCCGCTGCCGCCGGCATTGGGCTCATAGGCGCTGAACCGCCACAGCATGTAGGCCGCACCGAAGAGCAGCGCGAACCAAAGGCCGTTTTCCAGCCATCCACCCGGCAGGAGCACCGCCTCGTACATGTATTCCCGCACGCGCGTCCCCGCATCCAGCGCCCATCGGAAAAAGCTGATAATGACGCCGGACACGACGCCGACCAGCGCCCCTTCGGCAAAAAGGCGCAGGCGAAACCGCGGCCAATGGCTCAGCGCATCCAAGGCCGACGCGACTTGTCTGTTAATATGCATATCCTGTCACTCCCCGCATGTTTTGACGATATTATACCATAGGAAGTCAAATTGCGACACACGGCAGCGTCGGCCTATTGTCACCGCATGGACGGCTATTGTTACAGTTCTTTAAATTTTACGATTTTCATATTGCCTTTTAAGCGCCGACTCTTTATATTTATAGTAAAGATTTATCTGACTAAAGTACCGAATCATATATATTATTTATGTATTATATAGAGAAACGATAGCGAGGTTCTGACTATGGCACATTTTCCCTTTCCTTCCCACAACCTGCTCCACAGCAGCCGCAATAAGCTCGTCGCCTTCGGCCTGGTCTTTCTCCTGGCCTGCGCCGGCATCTACGTCATCAGCCACTCAGACCGGGCGGCGAAAAGCAGCTCGGCCCTGACCAACGCGTCCGTCCAGTCCTACCGGGCCGAACGGCGCGATATGATGCGCACCATTTCCTTATCGGGCCAGACCGTCCCCTTAGCCCAGGTGGACTTATCGACGAAATACGCTGGCAATATTACGGCCGTGTACGTCGACTTAGGCGATACGGTAGAGCCAGGCCAGATCCTTTTAGAACAGGACCCCGTCGACACGAGCCTCCAGCTGTCCCAGAACCGTGCGGCCTGGGCTCAGGCTGCCGCCGAGACAAAATCGGCCCAATCCCAATTCTATTCGGACTTGCAGAAAGCCCAGGTCGAATACGCCACGGCGAAGATGAACTACAACCGCTACGTCATCTTAAAGGATGAAGGCGCCGTATCGCAGAAGGATCTGGACACGATGTACCAGGCCCTCATCGTCGCCAAGGCCGCCCTGGATAACTTGCAGCTTCAGAACGTCGGCGACACGCCGGCCCTCATCGCCGGCAAGCAGGCCGCCCAGGCCAAGGCCAAATACACCGTCGACAGCTTGTCCAAGCAGCTGGAAGACCTGACCATCCGCGCGCCGCGGCACGGCGTCATTTCCTACCGCAACGCCGAAGCCGGCGCTATGGCCGCCGCCAATACGAAGGTACTGACCATTACGGACACCAGCGGCATCTACATCGACTGCCCCGTCGCCGAAGCCGACGTCGCCGCCATCCAGCCCGGCATGACCGTATCTGTATCCGTCGAATCGCTGGCCAACACGTACGACGGCACGATTACCTATGTCAGCCCGGCCATGGACCCGACGAACAAGACCTATATCGTCCGCATCACCTTGTCCAACCCGGACAATCTCCTGCGCGGCGGCATGTTCGCCCAGTCGTCGCTGGAAGTACTGCAGCGCAGGAATACCCTCTTCGTACCGAAGGACGCCTTAGTCGAACAAAACGGCGTCAGCCAGCTCTACGTCATTAACCCGGACAACACCATCGCCATCCGCACGGTTAAAACAGGCCTCCGCAACGACAACTACGTAGAAATCCTCGAAGGCCTGTCCGACGGCGAGCAGATTGCCACGACGAACCTGGCCCGCCTCCGCGACGGCGTATCCGTAACCATTGAAAAAGAAATCAGGTGACGTCATGAATCTTACGAAATTTTCCATCGACAGGCCCATCGGCATCTGCATGGCCGTCGCCTTCTTCGTCGTCCTCGGCCTGTTCAGTTTCTACCGTATCGGCGTCGAACTGCTGCCGGCCCTCAACACGCCGTACGTCACGGTCACGGTCAACTACGACGGGGCCAATGCCGACTCGGTCGAACAGCAGGTCGTAAAGCCCATCGAAGACGCCCTGTCGTCGGTCTCCAACCTGAAGCATATCACGTCGACGGCCTCCTACGGCCAGGCCCGCATCACCCTGGAGCTTGACTTCTCCGCCGACGCCGACGCGGCGGCCATCGACGCCACGAAAAAGATAAACGCCATCCGCGGCCAGCTTCCCGATGAAATCGACGAGCCCGTCGTCATCAAGCGCGACGTCAACGCCACGCCGATCATGTTTATCGCCGTCCAATCCAATCAGTCCCTGGACGACATCTACTCGAAAGCGGAAAACGACTTTCAGGACGTCCTCCAGCAGGCCGACGGCGTGTCGGAAATCGAGCTGAACGGCGGCCGCGACAAGGAAATCGCCGTCGAAGTCGACAAGGCTAAGCTCATCCACTACGACATGACCCTGAGCGAAGTCGTCTCGGCCCTGCGCGAAGAAAACGTCCTCATGCCCTCCGGCACGATTTACTCCGACGCCACGACGACGGACGTGCGGGTCAAGGCGCAGTTCGCCGACGAAAATGAAATCGAAAAGATACAAGTCACGAATGCCAAGGGCGTGCAGATTCCCATTACAGCCGTGGCGGACATCAAGCGCAAGGACCAGCGCGTCAGCCGCTACGCCCGCGTCAACGGCGAAGACGCCGTCGTCATGGTCATTTACAAAAACAGCGACGCCAACGTCGTCTCTACGGTCGACAACGTGACGGAAAAGCTGGAAACGCTGCGCCGCGACAACCCGGACTATACCTTTACCGTAACGAACGAATCAGCGTCGTATGTCCGCAACTCCCTGCACAACACCTTGCAGACCCTCATCGAAGGGCTCATCACGACGGGGACGGTCTTGTTCTTCTTCCTGCGGGGCTGGCGCTCGACCCTGGCCGTCATGATCGCCATCCCGACGTCCCTCATTTCGACGTTTTTCGCCATGTACATCGCCGGCTTCACCTTCAACATGATGTCCCTCATGGGCATGGCCCTGTGCGTCGGCATCCTCGTCGACGACTCCATCGTCGTGCTGGAAAATATCCACCGTCATCTCATGAACGGCGAAGAGCCGAAAAAAGCGGCCCTGAACGGGCGGACGGAAATCGGCATGGCCGCCATCGCCATTACGCTGTGCGACATCGTCGTCTTCCTGCCCATTGCCTTCATGACCGGCATGGTAGGCCAGTATTTCAAGCAGTTCGGCCTTACTATCGTCTTCGCCACCTTCTTTTCTCTCTTCGTCTCCTTCACCCTGACGCCGATGCTGGCGTCGCGGCTGTTCCGCTTAGGGCTGAAAATTCCCGACACGCCCTTATGGCGGCGCATGGACGCCATTGAAGACTGGGCCCGCAGCCATTATGGCCGCATGCTGACCTGGAGCCTGGACCATGCCAAGCGCCTCGTCCTCCCGGTTCTCCTGTGCTTTACCCTGTCCGTAGCCCTCATCCCGACAGGCCTCGTCGGCTCGGAATTCATGCCCCAGACCGATGAAAGCGGCTTCCGCATCACCCTCCAGCTGCCTACGAACGCCAACCTGGAACGGACCGACAAGGCAGCCCGCCAGATAGAAGAATATCTGGCGACGGTGCCGGAAGTCGTCTATTCGACGGCCATGGTCGGCGGCCGCAACCTCAATGAAGCAAATATACAGGTCACCCTTCAGGACCGGCAGGACCGCTCCCGCTCGATCTGGCAGATTACCAACGACGTCCGCAATTTCGCCGCTAAGAATATTCTGGACGGCGACGTCCGGGTCAAGGAAGACCAAGCCTCCGTATCAGGCACGTCAGGCGGCTTCGGCGGCGGCTCGGGCAACCTGCGCCTCGAGCTGCGCGGCAAAAACATGGACGAGCTCATCGCCAAGTCGCGGGAAGTACAGCAGATGATGAAGGAAGAAATCCCCGGCGTCCGCGACGTCAGCAGCTCCTATGAAGACGGCATGCCCGAATACCAGCTCGACGTAGACCGCAATAAGCTCAAGCAGTACGGCACGTCCTTAGGCGAACTGACCAAGACCTTCTCCAACGCCATCAGCGGCCAAAAGGCCGGCGTCCTGGCAAACGACGTCAAAAACGACAACAACGACACGGATATTTATGTCCGCTTTAAAGGCGCCGACGGCTTCCGCATTTCCGACTTGGAAACGATTCCGCTGAACGCCGACGGCCGCATCATCTACATTGCCGACGTCGCTCACATCAAGGCCGCCACCGGCCCGGTCACGATCCGCCGCACCGACAAGGAACGGGCCATTACTCTCGGCGGCACTCTCCAGGGCCGCCCCCTGAACGAGGTCATGGAAGAAATCTCGGCTAAGCTCGACGCGACGGATATGGGCGGCATCACGTACCGCTTTACGGGCCAGGCCGACCAGATGGCCACGACGTTCCGCGACCTGGGCGAAGCCCTCGTCCTGTCTCTCATCCTGATCTACATGATCCTGGCTATCCTGTACGAATCGGTGAAAACGCCCTTTATCCGCATGTTCTCCCTGCCCCTGGGGCTCATCGGCTCGCTGTTCCTCTTATTCCTGACGAACAACACGATCAACCTGTATTCCCTCATCGGCATCCTCGTCATGGACGGCCTGGTCGCCAAAAACGGCACCCTCCTCCTAGACTATACGCTGACCCTGATGGAACGGGGCCTCGACCCGCGCAGCGCCATTATCGAGGCCGGCAAGGTCCGCCTGCGGCCGATCTTCATGACGACGCTGACCATGGTCGTCGGCATGCTGCCTACGGCCCTGTCCATGACAGCCGGCTCGGAAACGAGAGCCAGCATGGCCGTCGTCGTCATCGGCGGCCTCCTGACGTCGACGGTCTTCACCCTGTTTATCATCCCCATCATCTTCGTATGGATTGAAAAACACCGCCTCCGCTTTTCCTTCCGCAAAAAAGAAGGGGCCGCCTCTTCTGTAAAATAATCGGAAAAACTTCGCCGGCCGGCAGGATTTTTCCCGCGCCGTATAGAAGTAATATAGACACGATGAAAGCAGCGTCAGGCTCAACAAAGGAGGCATAAGGCATATGAGCAGCCAATTTACACCAACATTCAACATCCACGAAGCCGTACGCAAGACACTGCCTTATATGATGGAAATGCGTGAATATTTCCATGCCCATCCCGAACTGAGCGAAAAAGAATTTGATACGTGCAAAACCATTTTCCAAGAGCTCTCCCTCATGGGCATTGAAGACGTAAAAATCATAGCCGGCACCGGCGTCACCGGCCTCATCCGCGGCGCCCATCCCGGCCCGGTCATCTTGCTCCGCGCCGACATCGACGCCCTGCCGCTGACGGAAAAGTACGACTGTCCGTACGCATCCCTCGTCCCCGGCGTCATGCACGCCTGCGGCCACGACGGCCATGCGGCCAACCTGCTGGGCGTCGCTAAAATCCTGAACAAGCACCGCGACTGCCTGCGCGGCACGGTCCGCCTGGCATTTCAGCCTGCCGAGGAAGGCAACGGCGGCGCAGCCCGCATGATAGACGCAGGCATCCTCAATAACCCGCCCGTCGAATACGCCCTCGGGCTCCACGTAGCCGGCGCCCTTCCCAAGGGCTATGTCAGCATCCGCAGCGGCGAAATCTCCGCCTCGTGCGACGACTTCACCATTACCCTCCACGGCAAGGGCGGCCACGGCTCCCAGCCGTCGGAATGCATCAGCCCGATTCAGATGGGCGTAGACGTCATCCAGATGATTCAAAGCTACGTATACAACTGCCGCGCCGACGGCGACGGCGTCGTCCTGACCTTCGGCCAGTTCCAGGCAGGGCGCAATCCCAACGTTATCCCTGATACGGCGGAATTAAAAGGAACGCTGCGGACGTATAACGAAGCCAAACGCCGCGACATCCTCGACAAGCTCCGCCACGTCCTCGGCGCCGTCACCCTGACCTACGGCGGCTCCTACGATCTGGACGTCGTCCCCTTCTCGCCGGTCTGCGTCAACGACGAAGCCGTCACGGCCCGCGTAGCGGCGATCCTGACGGAACAATGCGCCGACTGCGTCGACGTCGTGCCCATGCAGCGCGGCTCCGGCTCGGAGGACTTCGCTTATTTCAGCGCCGCCGTCCCCAGCGCCTTTTACTACGTCGGCGTCTGCGGCGACGAACCTGTCGTCGGCCATTCGCCCGATTTCCACTGGGACAGCAACGCCTTGAAATATATGTGCGAAACCTTGCTGAACGTCGTATATTATTTCGCAAGCTACAAATAGCGCGCTCATCCCCCTCAGGCGGCAGGCGCAGGATAGGAAAACCTTACCGTATTTCCTATTCTGCCCTGCCGTCTTTTTTTATTTGCTATATTTTTTATTTGCTATATAATAAAACCTATCTTTGATGAAAAGAGGTTTTGACAATGGTGTTCCTATTTATTATCGAGCATACGATGCTGCCTATCTTCGGGCTCGTCCTCATCGGCTTCCTGTTAGACCGGAAATTTCACATAGACGTAAAAACCCTGTCCAAGTTCATGTTTTACCTGGTCATTCCCAGCTTCATTTTCACCAACGTATACGAAACGGAATTTCCCCCGGCCAGCGTGACGATGATCGCCGCCATGACCGTCTTCATGGTCTTTTGTTTTTTCCTGGCCAATCTCGTCAGCCACTGGCGCCGCTATGACGAAGGCATGATACAGTCGTGCCGCAACGCCCTCATGTTCAATAACACAGGCAACTTGGGCGTAGCCCTCATCATCCTCGTCTTTTCCCATGCCCCCTTCGTCGTCGACGGCCAGACGCCCTACCTTGCCGAAGCCATGGTCGTCCAAATCATCATCTTCATCGTCCAAAGCGTATCGCTCAATACCCTCGGCCTCTATCAGGCCGGCCGCGGGCGGCTGTCAGCTGCCGATACGCTGCGTGTCATGTTCCGCATGCCCATGATTTACTTCCTCGCCGCGGCCCTCCTCGTCCGCTCGACAGGCTGGAACGCCGAAGAATTCTTCTTCTGGCCCATCATGGAAATGGCCGGCAAATCGCTGCTGCCCGTCGCCATGGTCAGCATTGGAGCGCAGCTGTCCCAGACGAAGATACACTGGTTTGACAAGGACGTGTGGATCATCAGCCTGCTGAAGATGACCGTCCTGCCCCTCTTCGGCCTGGTCATGATATACGCGGCCAACGCCCTGATGCCCGGTACCTTTACGGCTGTCAGCGCCATGGTCTTCCTCATCTACTGCGCCATTCCGACGGCGGTCAACACGGCCCTCTTTGCTATCGAATTCGGCAACAACGCCGATTACGCCACGCAGATCGTCATGAACACGACGGCCCTCAGCGCCATCTCCCTGACGTTCTATATCTTCATCGGCCACATCCTGTTCGTTTGATAATAAAATAAAGTAAATTTCTATTTTATAAATATAAACTGTTAATTTTATTATTTTTTACTTAAAAACATTTGACAATCTGCCGGAAACGCCGTATAATAAGGCACATCAATAGAATACGAGTTGAGCAATGAGGCTCTGGCATATCGAGGTACCCGATGATGCCGGAGCCTTTCTGTTTTTCTATTGATAAAACAATATATGTACAGACAACGGCGTCTATGGGAAAGTACGAGGGGGTAGTTTCCGCATAGACGCCTTTTTTCTTACGATAGGGGGATGATTTTAATGACAAAAGGGTGGTCCATTTTGCGCCTGGCTCTGGCCTGCACGGCCTTGTCCGCGCCGACGGCATTTGCCGCCGATCCGGCATCGGCCATCGACACAGGCGATACAGCCTGGGTCCTCATCAGCGCGGCGCTCGTATTTATTATGACGCCTGGTTTAGGTTTCTTCTATGGCGGCATGGTCCGCAATAAAAACGTACTGACCACAATCATGCAGAGTTTTTTCATCGTCGCCATGATTTCTGTCGAATGGATTTTAATCGGCTACGCTATGACGTTTGGTTCGGATATTAACGGATTTATTGGTTCCTTAGACAAAGTAGGCCTGACGGGCGTCGGCATGTCCGTCCTGGCTAACGGCACGATTCCCGAACTGGCTTTCGTCGCCTTCCAGTGCATGTTCGCCGTCATTACGCCGGCCTTGATTACCGGCGCGTTTGCCGAACGGATGAAATTCCATGCGTTTACAGTGTTCATCCTGCTCTGGGCCATTTTCATTTACAATCCCATGGCCCACTGGGTATGGGGCGGCGGCTTCCTGGCCCAGCTCGGCGCTCTCGACTTTGCCGGCGGCTTGGTTATTCATATCCTGTCCGGCGTTTCGGGTCTTACGCTTTGCATTCTTCTCGGCAAACGCCAGGGCTACGGCCGTATTCCCATGCTGCCCCATAACCTGCCTATGACGGTTCTCGGCGCGGCTCTCCTGTGGTTCGGCTGGTTCGGCTTCAACGCCGGCAGCGCCCTCGGCGCCAACGGCCTAGCTGCCAACGCCTTCATCGCATCCCAGGGCGCAGCCGCTGCGGCGACCGTGGCATGGGTCGTTATCGAATGGGCTGTCAATGGTAAACCGACCATTCTCGGCGCAGCTTCCGGCTGCATCGCCGGCCTCGTAGCCATTACGCCGGCAGCCGGCTTTGTCGCTCCGCTTCCCGCCGTCATCATCGGCGCTATCGGCGGCGCAGTTTGTTACTTTGCCGTCGCCGTCGTCAAAGCCAAATTCGGCTACGACGATTCTCTCGACGCCTTCGGCATCCACGGCATCGGCGGGACCTGGGGCTCTATCGCCACAGGCCTCTGGGCTACGACGGAAGTCAACCCGGCCGGCGCCAACGGCTTATTCTATGGCGAAACGCATCTGCTCTTCGCTCAGGTCGTCTCGACAGTCGTCGCCTACGTCTTCGCCATCGTCGGCACGATTATCCTGTATAAGATCATCAGCTCTATCATGAAAGTCCGCGCCGACAAGGAAGAAGAAATCTCCGGCCTGGACATTACCGAACACGGCGAACGGGGCTACAACTACGCCATTACAGCCGGCAGCCCCTTCGGCGAAAGCCTGAATACACCCGTCGTCTCGCCGTCTACGATCAGCGACATCGGCGTCAGCGGTCATCAGTTATAGGGAGTGATATGCATGGACAGAAAAATTACTAAGATAGACATCGTAACCCGGCCCAGCAAGCTGGAAGAACTGAAGGATGCCCTCAACGCCATCGGCGTCATGGGCATGACCGTCAGCCAGGTCTACGGCTGCGGCCTCCAGAAAGGCCACGTGGAAGTATACCGGGGCCAGAAATACGCCATCAACCTGCTGCCGCACATCAAGGTCGAAACAGTCGTATGCGAGGTGCCTGTAGAAAAAGTCATCGAAACGGCCCAGCGCGTCTGCAAGACCGGCAAGGTCGGTGACGGCAAGATCTTCGTCTTCGACGTCGAAGACGCCGTCCGCATCCGCACCGGCGACAGGGGGCCGGAAGCCATTATGGACGAAAAATAATACAGCTATCGGGGGAATTTCATCATACAAAAACGAGGAGCCGCGGACATAACGTCCAGGCTCCTCGTTTTTGCGCGGCAGAAAACCTCCCTTCATGGTCAGCAGGCAGCATACCGGCTGCGCCGCAGCTGCTTGAGCTGATTCAGCTTTTTCCAGCGAAACATCTTTTCATATACTCCGATAATTCGTCCTATACACAGGGCCGATAAGACGGTCCCGGCGCCAATGCCGTACAGCTCGGTATCATTAAATACACAAAGAAGCGTACTGATAACGACTAAGGATACATCAAATGTATTTTTTACAGCGGAAAAGGCAATATGAAATACTTCAGAAATCGTCTGCACAATGCCTTCTGTCGGCGTCAGTACAAAATTGGTCTTTACGCACAAAAATACGCCTAAGGCTGTAACAAACATAGTCAGTAAAAATAAGGTCATGCTGATATAGGCCGGGAAGTGAAATTCCGGTATCAGCCAGTCATATACATCCGTCACGACACCAAAAGCCAGCGACAAGGGAATCTCCAGCAAATACACCGCTTTAATTTTCCGCGACAACACGCACTGTATCAATACAAACAGCAGATAACAAAGGATAGACGCCGTCCCCAACGAAATATGATAAATCTGCGATATGGCATACATGACGGAGCTAAATGCCGCGACGCCCATGACGTAGCGGATATTCAGCACGACGGCGACGGCAATCAGATTCAGTCCCAATACGTACCAGATAAAACGTTCTATTGTTTCCTTACGAAATCCCAACATGATACATCTCTCTTTCTTTTTATGTATGCCTGCCTCTATGAGCAGCAGCCACAGCGCAAGTATGAAGCATGCTGTATATTAGGATAGACGTAATCGCTCACGGCTGCGTCGTTATATTTTGCAGCGCCTTGGTTAACAGAGAAAAAAACTGCTTTTTTTCATCCTCACTCATGCCCTGCAATAACGTCCGGCCTGTATACGTGCCGTTCTCAGCCATCGCAGCGCATAACGCACGGCCCTCTTCCGTAAGCGCGACGGTCTTATAGCGGCCGTCCCGTTCGGAAACATGGGTCGTCACCAGCCCCTTGGCCGCCATCCGCTCCACAATGCCGCGGGCAGTCTGATGGGCAACGCCCAGATAGGCTTTCAAATCCACGGCCGACGCGCCGGCATGCTGAGAAAAAAATATAAGGCTGTCCGCCTGCTCCGCTGTCAAGCCGAGTTCTTTAATTTCTCTGTTTCGTATGGTCATGATGACATTGGCCAGTTTGATAACGTTGCGCGCCAAAATATATTCTGCTTCAACCATGAATCCCTATCTCCTATACAAAAATATACAGCATAGTGTGTATTATACAAGCTGCCGCCGCGTTTGTCAAATATACGGAAAAAAGACTGCACGCCAGTGCTATAACACTTCGCGTACAGTCTTTTCAGTTTTATAGAATATGCAGTTATGCCACGCTTTCTTTTTTCCAGCAGCCGCCGTACTTCCAGATGGCACCGCCGGCCAGCGTCGCAGCTAACAAGCCGACCTTCATCGCCGTCGCGTTGGCCGCCACGAAGGGGACGTATTCGGCCAGGTACGTATCCGTCACGATCATGCCGCCGGCCGCCCAGCCTAAAATGGCGCCGCCGACGTAGATGAGGATGGGGAACTTGTTCATGATCTTAATGACCATGGTGCTGCCCAGGATGATGATCGGCACGGAAATCAGCATACCGAAGATGAGCAGGCCCCAGTGGTTGTTCGTCACGCCGACGATACCGAGGACGTTGTCGAGGCTCATGAGCACGTCGGCCAAGATAATCGTCTTAATCGCCGCGCCTAAGGAATCCTTCGCCTCGATGTGGTGCGTCTCTTCCTTGCCCTGGGCGCCGATGAGCTTGATGCCGATGCCGACGAGCAGCACGCCGCCGACGGTCTTCAGGAACGGGATGAACAACAGCCACGACACGATGAACGCCAGCAGGAACCGCAGGAGAATCGCCCCGGCCGTGCCGTATAAAATAGCCTTCTTCTGCAAGCGAGGCGGCAGATTTTTCGCCGCCATGCCGATGACGATGGAGTTGTCGCCACCAAGGGCCAGGTCAATCAAAATAATCTGCACGATAATGCCAATGTCCAATAATAAGGTATCTGTCAACGTAGGTCCTCCTTTTGAATATACGCAGTCAAACAAGCATCTGCTTGTCTTTGTATCTTTACCGTACCTCTATTGTACAGGCAGTCAAATATAATGTAAAATATGAATATATCAGCTTAAATAGCAGCTTTTTGCATATTTTAAAAGGAGCATGCCATGAACTTTCACGATATACAGGCCTTTTTGGCCATCGTCAAATACGGAACCATCAGCAAGGCCGCCGATGAATTATATATTTCCCAAACGGCCGTCACGCGGCGGCTGAAAACGCTGGAAGACGAGCTGGGCATTCCCCTGCTGGATCGGGGACGGGGCATCAAGGAAGCGACGCTGACGCCGTCGGGACGCGATTTCCTGTCCATCGCCCAGCGCTGGAACGCCGTGTGGGAAGAAACGCAGCGCTTCAAAAGCCTGGGGGAACGGCTGTCCTTATCAATCGGGTCGGTACAGATCCTAAACGATTACGTCTTTCCCGCCCTCTATTCCCGCCTGCTGACCCATTCGCCCGGCATAAACCTCTACATCCATACGGAGCACGCCATCGAATTTCCCCCGCTGGTCGAGCAGCGCGTCATCGACGTGGCCATCGGCTGGCGCGATTCGGCGTCGCCGGAACTTTCCTGCCAGCCATGGGGGCAGTCTCCCCTGGTCTGCGTCATGCCCGGCGACCCGCAGGAGTCGGCCCAGGCTCCCGTCGATCCCCGCCGGCTGGACTGCACGAAAGAGCTGTACATCAACTGGCCGCCGTCCTTTACGCAGTGGCATGAAACGTACTGGCCTGCCGACCAATTTCATCCCAGCTATGTCGCCAGCGCCCAGCTGGCCCTGCAAATCATGGCCCACAGCGGCAGCTGGGCCGTCATGCCCCTGTTCTTCGCCAAGTACGCCTGCCAAAAAGGCACGTTTGCCTACCAATACCTGACAGACCCGCCGGAACCACTGACGGCCTATATCCTTACCCATAAGACGCCGCGGCCGAACGTCCAAAAAAGCCTGTCCATTTTCTTCGAGTACCTGAAACAATTAGACGACGATATTTTTTAATGATAAACCCCTGCAGATTCTTAGCTAATCCGCAGGGGTTGCATCGTATATATGCCATTCGTATTTTTTATTTATCGACGGCTTTCTTTATCTTGGCCGCCAAGCCTTTGATTTTCGGCAGCGGCACGGAGCATACGCCCAATCGTACACCCAGGGCCAAGGGCGCGGCGAAGACCAGTTCGTCCTGCAGTGCTTCGCAGACCGCCTGGGGGTTGGCCGTAGGAATGGAAATGAAGAAGCCCGCATGGTAGGGAATGACGCGCAGGCCGCACTGCGCCGCTTCTTCCGTAAACAGCGACGCCCGCTGTTGAATAATGCGGAAAAATTCCATCCGTTCCTCGTCGAGACGCTTCGTCAAGGCGGCGTCGCCCCGGATCGTCGTGAGGAGCGTCATGGCTGCGCGGTTGACGTTGGACCAGGACGTACGGGCCGAATAGCGGCCTAATTCTGTAAATTCCTTGATGACGTCCTCGCTGGACGACACGCCGACGAGGGCGCCGGCCCGCTGTCCGTACAGCGTATAGCCTTTGGACATGCTGAACGCCGCCATAATGAATAAATGGGGCGGCAAGTTGCTGAACTGCTTCATAAAGGTACGGACTTCGTTCTTTTCGCCGGCATAGGCAATGTAGGCGATATCGACGAGAATCGAAATGCGCTTGCCCTGCTTTTCATGGAAGCGGCAGACCTGCAGCACCTCCGCCCAATCCTGATCGGACAAGGCGAACCCCGTCGGGTTATTAGCCGGAGTATTCAAGATAATCAGCAGGGAATCCTGCTTGCGCAGCACATCGGCTACGGCCGAGGAAAACGACTCGATATTGAATGCGCCGCTTTCATCGAGCAAGGCAAACGTCGTAAGCCTGCGGCCGATTTCCTGGCACAAGCTGCCGTATATGCCCCAGCGCCAGTCGGATGCCAGGACGTCGTCGCCGACTTCCGAATAGTTGGCAATGGCGATATGAACGGCTCCGGTGCCGCCGGCCGTCGCTACGGCATCTATATATCCTTCGGGACGATATGCCTCGAACGTTTCGTCTATCGCCGCCTTGCGGTAGTCCGCCAGGCCGACAGGCGGCGCGTACGTAATAAAATCAGCCATCGGCAGGGACCGATAGATTTCTTCTACGACGGGAAGACACCCCAATACTTCATCTTCGCCGGCATAGCAGCCTACCGTGGCGTTGACGACGCGCTCCCGGCCGTATGCCGCCATCGCCGCCTGAGCAGCCTGGCCGAATTGAAACACGGCGTCGTGTAATTGTTTTCCTTCTCTGCTGGACGCAGCCATAAACGTAGACATATAATCCCTCCTTGAGTTGCATGCTTTTTTATTATACTATATGCTGCCCAAAATGAATATACGAAAAGCGCAAAAAATCTATGTATTCTTTATACACAATCAGTCTTCCCTTTAAACACTATCTATAAAACCATAAAAAGCTTTAATGTATGCTTTTCACCGTCAACATAAAACGACAGCGGATCCGTTTCCGCTGCCGTTTTGCATGTTTCTGTTATATTAATGATTTATGTTTCTGTACTTTGTCCCGAGTTCCGGCCTTCTGCATCGCCAGGGCGCTCCAGCTCCGCCAGCGTCACTCCTTTTACCGTTAAGAGCCGCCGTATGATTTCATCGCTCTCTATGCTGTCGTTGGCGATGAGCGTGACGGCTAGTTCCGCCTGCTCGCTGTCCTCGTCGGACAGGATGCGGAAGGCTTTGACGTTCATCTGTCTGTTTTCCAAGTATTCGGCCAAACGCCGCGATTGCCCAATCGTATTCTTCATGATAATATGTACCGTGTATTCCCGGCGGTGCTGGCTGCTGAGGCGCTTGTCCAAGCGGATGAAGACGGTCAGCACGACGAAGATGAGGACTGTCGCCGCGACGGCTACGGCCAGATATCCCGCGCCTACGACGAGTCCGATAGCCGCGACGGCCCACAGTCCGGCCGCCGTCGTAAGGCCGCGGACATTGCGCGCCTTCTGGTTTGCCAGTATCGTACCGGCGCCTAAAAAGCCGACGCCGGAAATAACCTGAGCGGCGATGCGCTCGGGGTCGGCGTTGCGGTATCCGTACAGCAGGAAATGGTCCATGGCGATGTTGATCGATATGATCATGCACAGGCAGGAGCCTACGCAGACCAGTGTGTGCGTCCGAAGGCCTGCCGCCTTATTCTGCGCCTGCCGTTCATACCCGATGATCGCGCCCAAAAGCAGGGCCACGCACAGGCGGATAATGCTGTCAGTCGTACTGATTACCATATGCCTCGTCTCCTTTTTATGATTTTTTTCTGGCGAATTTACAATACAAGTGCAACACCTATAAAAAATGACACATAGGTTTCTGATATAATAATGCTACCAAACAAAATCTATATCTCGGAGGAAACCTATGTGCCACTATCATCATCTTACTCTAT
>NZ_NQXW01000021.1:0-43491 GCF_002287425.1 Megasphaera sp. ASD88
TACACGGAAGATGGATGAAAGATATCCAAAACAGTGGATATCACCATATACATTAGATACTAAAAGGCCGGATTTACATGCCAAGATGTTTCTGTCAAATATATACCCACAACAACTTGACACTGTCAGCTGCCGGGCTGTGTCTTCTTTTTTTTCGGCGTTCATGGTATAATCATCTTATTAGTAACTGTAATAAAGGATGGTGCATACAGGTGAAAACAAAAAAAATCGTACTGGCTCTGGCTATGACCTTGGCAATTTCAGCGACGGCATTCGCAGCGAAAGATAATATGTGGCAATACAATAAATACACGACGATCGATATGGATTCGGCAAAGATTTCCTACGATATGGGCCGTGAAGTATTGACCTTTGAAACGATCGAAGTCGCCGGCGATACGACGGACTACTGCACGTACGTCTACAACGTAGACGACCAGACGATCCAGCTCAAGGAAATGGTTACCAAGACGAAGAAGAGCAAATACAAGAGCAGCTTCTATCCCGAAGATATCAAAGACGGCAACAGCGTCATCAAAGCGCGGGCCCGCATGGCCAACGACGTATTGGAAAAGGTACGTCAGGAACGCCGGAAATAATTCAGCGGCCCTTCTTACATACGCGTAAAAACTCCCCGTCACGGAATGCAGGCGCATTCGCGGCGGGGAGTTTTGTCGTGTTGTCAGAGCTAGGTTTATTTGCCTTTCAGGCATACCGACAGCCAGCGGGGCAGGGGAAGGTTCATGACGACGGCGGAGTAGGCCGCGGCCAGGCCGGCTACGATGAGATAGATGGCGAGGATGTGGACGGCCCGCAGGTACAGGTGAAAATGGGCTGCCAGGCCGGTGCAGGCGCTGAGGAAGACGGGATGGACCAGGTAAATGGGATAGGAGTAGTTTCCCAGCATGGATAAGAGGCGGTGCATGACTGGCGGAACGGAATGGCATTCGAGCCAGTACAGGAAGAAGACGAGCGTCGTGACCGTATAGACCATGCCGACAGGGCTGAGCTGATGGACCGTAAAGACGGCGGACAGGACGTCGTAATGGAGGTAATCCATGACGCCGTAGTAGGCGGCCAGCATGCCTGCCGTAGCGGCCAGCTGAAGGACGTTGATGAAGACGCCGCGGCGGCTGATCCAGTCGACGGCCTGTTGGAAATGTTCGGCCATAAAGGCGCCGAACATGAAGATGAACAGGTAATGGAAGACGACGTAGTTCAGCCGGTATACGAAGGCGTCGTGCAGGAACGGCGAGTCCGTCGGCGCCGTCCAGATATAACTGGAATAAAAATTGAAGACGACGTTGGCCGCGAACAACAGCGTAAACGAGGCGAGAGGCGCCTTATCCATCTGGCGGAGCAGGCCGCGCCAAAGCGGCATGAGAAGGTAAAACCACAGCAGGATGACGAGAAAGTAGATATGATACATGGCTAGGCCATACCACAGGGTTTTCACGAAGGCCAACGGCTGAAACAGGTTGAAATTGTGACTGAGAACGGATACGTACACCATATAAAACAGGGACCAGGCGATATAAGGGACAAAGACTGTCCGCAGGCGGCGGCGCAGGTAGTCTTTGTAGGAAAAGGGCTGGTTCAGGGGCTGGCTGCAGAACATGCCGAAGGCCGACAGGAAGAAGAAGGCCGGTACGGAAAACCGCGACAGGATTTCCAATACGGCGACGAGCCACAGATTAGGCGTCGGATTGGCAATGGCTACGGAGCCGACGTGAATGCCGATGACGCCGAGCATGCACAGGCCGCGCATATAATTGATGGAATGAATAAATCGCTTTGACATTAGGCACCTCGAAAGATACAATAAGATGTGTGTAGTATGGTATAATAAAAAGACGTATTTATTATATCAAATTTTGACGCATTAAGCAGGTATCAGTATGAATCAATCTATGACGAAACGCATCACCCGGACGGGCCTGCTGCTGGCGGCGACGCTGATCTTGCAGGGGCTGCGCCTGTTTATTCCTATCCCTCCGCAGGTCAGCATGTTTGTCATCGGCTCTCTGGTCAACGCTTGCCTGGTGCTGGCAGTGTGGAGCGTCGGGCGGAAATCCGGCCTGGTCGTGGCCTGCGTGACGCCTGTCTTTGCCTGGCTGGAAGGGATGCTGCCCTTTTTGCCCTTCATATTTCCCGTCGCGGCCGGAAACTGCGCCTTTGTCTTCGCCGTCGATGGGCTGCGGCGGTTTCGCGCGGCCGGTTTAGCTGGCGCGGCGCTGTGCAAGGCCGCCGTCGTGTACGGCTCTTTTTATGTCTTGTTCAGCTATGTGGAATTTCCCGCTGCCGTACGGCACATGATACTGCTGGTCATGAGCTGGCCTCAAATCGTGACGGCCGCAGCCGGCGGCGTGTTAGCCTATGTCATTGCCAAGCGCCTGCCCCGTCTGGAGGGGCCGCGCTGATACCTGTCGTTTTAGGAGGAACGCATTCATGAGCATATTTTATTACCTGCCGGCTCTCATCGGCATCGTGTTTATCATCGTCGGGACCTATCACGGCTGGAAGCTCCGCCGCCTTGTCGGCCGCTGCAAGGCCGCCGCTACGGGGACGCTGCTGGGCTTTGAGCAGCAGAAATCGAAGAGCGGCGACCGGTATTTCCCCGTCGTCGAGTTCAGCGACGGCGAACAGACCTATCGGGCCCGGTATGGCTTCGGCTCGCCGAATGGGATATCGTCGCGGCGACGAAGTGGATTTGCGCTACAACCCGGATAATCCGGAAGAAATTTATTTGTATCACAAGCAGAGCCTGCGGCAGCAGTATGCCAGCCCGTTTTTCGTGATTGTCGGGGGGCTGATTTTTATTTTCGCCTACTACTATCTTTTGTAATAGATGAGGACGGAAAAGGAGGAGATTATGACGACAACGACATCATCCTATCCGGTCAATCCTGAAGCCGTGCAGGCTATGAAACAATTTTTGGAAGCCTTGGGACTGGATTTGACGGCCTTGGGCATGGAAAAGACGCCGTACCGCGTCGCCGAGGCCTTCGGCCAGTTTTTTTCCGGCCTGAAGGAAAATCCGGACGACGAGTGGGCCGCTCCGATTATATCGCAGACGAACGGCTTGGTAGCCGTCCGCAACATCCGCTTCCAGTCCATGTGCGAGCACCATCTCCTGCCGTTCTTCGGGACGGCCCATATTGCGTATTATCCCCAGGACGGGCGCATTGCCGGCTTCGGCCATTTTGCCCGGGCCGTCAGCGTCCTGGCCCGCCGCCCGCAGCTGCAGGAACGGCTGACCGAGGATTTATGCCAATCGCTGTGCCGGGGGCTCCAGCCGAAAGGCGTGCTCGTCGTCGTCAAGGCGACTCATCTGTGCCTGACGATGCGCGAGGGCATGGCTGCCGACGCCGACATCGTCACGGCGGCGACCAGCGGCTGCCTTCAGGCCGGCACGAAGGAATACGATCAGGCCTGGAAGCTTCTCATGGGCGATGCCGGAGCCGGTACTATACTGATGAAAGAGGAAGAATCATGGACACCATAACCATAAAGGGAATGCATTTTTACGGCTATCACGGCTGTCTGCCGGAAGAACAGCGGACGGGACAGCCCTTTCACGTCGACGCCGTGTTGTACGCCGATTTGTCAAAGGCCGGGGCCAGCGATGAGTTGAACGATACGATTGATTACAGCAGGGTGTATCAGCTCGTACAGTCTATCGTAGAAGGCCGGACGTACCGACTCATCGAGCGGCTGGCTGCGGTCATTGCCGACGAGGTGCTGGCCGGCTTTCCCGTCGACGCCGTGCGCGTCGCCGTACACAAGCCGCAGGCCCCTATTGGCGGCCCCTTTGACGACGTGGCGGTGACGGTGGAAAGGAGACGCCATGGCTAGATTTTATATCAGTGTCGGCGCCAATCTGGGCGACAGGGAGCAGAGCCTGCGCAAGGCCATCGACTGCTTGCGCCGGACGGAGGGTATAGATGTTGCGGCGGTGTCGCCGTGGTATGAAACGCCGCCATGGGGGAAAACGGATCAGCCGCCCTTTCTCAACGGTGCGGCGGCCGTCGATACGGACATGAGCGGGCAAGATCTGCTGGATATTTGCTTATCCATCGAGAAAGAGCTGGGCCGGGTGCGCCATGAAAAATGGGGAGCCCGGGTCATCGACATCGATCTCGTGTACAGCCCGGACGAGAGGAGCTGTACGGAGACGCTGAAGCTGCCCCATCCTTATATGCTGGAACGGGCCTTTGTACTCGTGCCGCTGCGGGATATTGCGCCGGATTTGGTGCTGGAAGGAAAGACCATTGACCAGTGGATAGACGGCCTGCCCGACGCCGGGCAGGTCAAGGTATACGTATAAAAAGGGGGAGAGCGTAGTGGAAAAAATATTGATTGCCGACGACGAGCAGCTCATGCGCCAGCTCGTCGTAGATTTTCTTCAGCCCGAAGGCTACGAGCTCATCGAAGCAGCCGACGGCAAGGAAGCGCTGGAGCTGTATCAGAAGGAACATCCTGATTTAGTCCTTCTCGACGTCATGATGCCGGGCTACGACGGCTGGACTGTATGCCGCGAAATCCGCCGCGAATCGGCCGTGCCCATTATGATGCTCACGGCCAAGGGCGAGGAAATCGACCAGCTCTTCGCCTACGATTTGGGCGTCGACGAATATATTACTAAGCCCTTCAGCCCGAAAATCCTGGTGGCAAAGATTAAGGCCCTCCTGCGCCGCGTTCAGAAGGAGCAGGAAGTGCAGAAGATTGAGGACGGCGTGTCGATCGACCAGGAAGCGCGCCAGGTTGTCCTCGACGGCAAGAACATCGATTTGAGCCCGACGGAATACAAGCTGCTGACTTATCTGGTCAGCAACGCCGGCAAGGCGCTGAGCCGCCGTCAGATTCTCAACAAGGTGTGGAATTACGATTATTACGGCGATTTGCGCACCGTCGACACGCACATCAACCGCCTGCGCATCAAGCTGGGCGATAAGGGCAAATACATTCAAACCGTCCGCGGCTACGGATACCGCTATGATGCCAAATGACGCGCCTGTCCCTGCGGGTACAGTCGGGCATGTACGTCCTCAGCTTTACCCTATTTTTTATCCTGACCCTTATCGGAGCGATTGGTTTCGGGTTTAACCATTATTTTTACGAAAGCAAAAAAGACGCCATGATGGAGGCAAGCCGCGAAATCGGCCGCATTTACGCCGAGCAAGGCCGGAATGGAGAAGAAGCCATCGATATGGTCAGTCAAAATACCGGCGTAGACGTGCTCATCGTCGACGACAGTCAGCTTGTATATTCGTCGCGGCCGAGCCGCCGCGTCTGGGTCAGCCCGCCGAAGATGGATGAAAACGACGTCGTAGTCGTCGTCGGCAAGGAAACAGAAGCGCAAAAGCACGACGCCAACACCCAGATGCCGCAGCATATACGGGAGCTGACGGATTTACTGCACGGCCGGGAGCCCGACGCGGCGACAATCGGTAAGGTTCGTTTTTATGAGCGCGATAATAATTTCCGTTATTTCGACCTCGTGACCCGTATGGACGACGGTGCGTACCTGCTGATGATCTGCCCGCTGGCGCCTATGCAGGAAAGCATCTACCTCGTCCAGAAGTTCATCGTCACCTGCGGCATTATCTGGCTCATCATCGCCGCCGTCGGCACCGTTCTTCTGACGAACAAGATGACCCGGCCCCTATTGGAGCTCAAGAGCTTGTCGGCGGCTATGACACATCTGGATTTTACCAAGAAATGGCAGGGGAAGCGGACTGATGAAATCGGCGAGCTGGGCACGAGTCTCAATATCCTGTCGGATCAGCTGAACGAAGCCCTGACGGCGCTGAAGCAGTCGAACGAAGAGCTGCAGAAGCAGCTCGACAAGGCCAAAGAAGTCGAACACATGCGCCAGTCCTTTATCTTCGCCGTGTCTCACGAATTGAAGACGCCTCTGGCGATTATTCAGGGCTACGCCGAAGGATTGGACAGCCTGCACATTGACGAGGCGACGCGGCAGAAGTACTGTCATGTCATCCAAAGCGAGACGGTTAAGATGGACAACCTCGTCAAGAGTCTTCTGAACCTGTCGCGGCTGGAAACAGGGTCTTTTAAATTAGAAAAGACTGCCTTTGATTTCGCCGCCCTGACGGACGAGGCGAAGGAACGCTTCGCCAACGCCATTCACAAGAAGGGCATCTGCATGGAATGGAGCGTGCCCGACGAAATGACGGTGTACGGCGATCCGGAGCAAATCGACATCGTTCTGAGCAATTTCCTGAGCAACGCCATCGATTATACGCCGGACGGAGGCAGGATTGCCGTCGGCTGTAAAGAGCAGGAAACGAACTACGTCGTAAGCATATATAATCAGGGGATTCAAATTCCCGAAGAGTATCAGCCCCGCATTTGGGAGCCCTTTTACAAGGTCGACACGGCACGAAGCCGCAGCGTCCGGCGGACCTTCGGCGGTCACGGCCTGGGACTGGGCATCGTCGCCGCCCTGGTCAAGCTTCACGGCCAGCAGTACGGCGTGCGCAACGAAGAGGACGGCGTGACCTTCTGGTTTACCATTCAAAAAGGATAGAAAATTGCAATGAGCCCGGCTGCGTCCCTGCGGCCGGGTTTTCGTATATATTGCCGCAGGAGGCGGAAGAGGCGGCGTTTCGTGTATTTATCTGGATGCCGTTCTATGATACAATACTAATAACTATGATAGTGGAAGGATGGGGACAAGTGAAAAAGTTTTTGGAAAACGCGGAAATTTTGCAAAATGAAGCGATTATTCCCGACGTTTGGAAAATGGTATTTCATGCGCCGAAGATTGCTGCCGAAGCAAAGCCCGGCCAGTTCGTCAATATGCAGAAGCAGGGAGGGAAGACGTTCCTGCGCCGTCCCTTCGGCATCGTCGACGCCGATACGGAGACGGGAGCCGTTACGATCATTTACCGCCTCGTAGGCACGGGGACGCAGGAGATGGCGGCTATGAAAGCAGGCGAAGTCATCAGCGCTGAAGGCCCTCTGGGTGAAGGCGTGTTCACGACGACGCCGGGCAAAGCGCTCCTCGTCGGCGGCGGCGTCGGCCTGGCTCCGCTTATTTTCCTGGCCAAGAAGCTGGATAAGCCCGTCGTGCTCGTAGCTGGAAAGACGGCGGCAGAAACGTTCTGGACGAAGTTTTTTGAGCCCTATGCGGAAAAGATTTACGTGACGACCGACGACGGCTCGCTGGGCATCAAGGGCTTTGCCGTCCATGCCTTGCCGACGATTTTTGCTGAAAATCCAATCGACCGCGTGTCGGTGTGCGGCCCGACGGTCATGATGCAGACCATTGCCGAAGCGTCCGATGCGGCCGGCGTTGCCTGTGAGGTTTCCATGGAAAAACGGATGGCCTGCGGCATCGGCGTATGTCTCGGCTGTACCTTTGAAAGCAAGATAAGCGGCAAACGCTATAAGGTCTGCGCCGACGGTCCTGTATTCCCGGCGAAGGAGGTCTTCTGATGAACAAGGAACGCATAGCTGTGAACTTTGCCGGCATTTCCATGAAAACGCCGGTCATGGGGGCGTCGGGAACCTTCGGCTTCGGCCTGGAATACGCCGACTTCCTCGACATTGACAACATCGGCGCTATTATATCCAAGGGCATTACGCCTTTGCCGCGGCCGGGCAATCCGGGCGTGCGCGTCGCCGAAACGCCGGCAGGCATGCTGAACTGCATCGGCCTGGAAAATCCCGGCGTAGACGCTTTTAAGCGGGATATCCTGCCGGAAGTAAGCCGTCACAGTACGCCGCTCATCGTCAATATCTCGGCCGGTACGGCGGAAGAATACGGCGAATTGGCTGCAAAGCTCGACGTAGACGGCGTCGCGGCCCTGGAAGTCAACATTTCCTGTCCGAACGTCAAAGAGGGAGGCATCGTCTTCGGCACCGACCCGAAGGCCGCCGCGTCGGTAGCCCGCAGCGTCAAGGATCACACGAGCAAGCCGGTCATCATGAAGCTGTCGCCGAACGTTACGGATATTACCGTCATGGCCAAAGCCGTGGAAGACGCCGGAGCCGACGCCGTATCGCTCATTAATACGCTGACAGGTATGGCTATCGACATCTATACGCAGAAGCCTCTGTTAGGAAATATTACGGGCGGCTTATCCGGTCCGGCCGTAAAGCCCGTGGCCCTGCGCATGGTATGGCAGGTTGCCAACGCCGTGAAGATTCCCGTTCTGGGCTTAGGCGGCATCGCGTCGTGGCAGGACGCCGTCGAGTTTATGCTGGCCGGCGCCAGCGCCGTCGCCGTAGGGGCTTACAACTTCGTCAATCCCTGCGCCGTAGAAGAAATTGCCGAAGGTATGGACGCCTACTGCGAAAAGATGGGAATTTCCCATATCAGCGAGATTATCGGCAAGATAAACGATTGACACGTATAGGCGTTTTTGGTAAAATCTAGGTGTATTTTGATAAGTTATGATTCAATAAGGAGATGCGCTATGGACATTGCTTTATGGACTGATAGTGAAGCGGTTTGTAAACGGGCAATGCAGCAGTGCGTCTAAGTGAATAAACCCAAAGGTGATTGCCTCACTTTTGGGTTTTACTTATTCTAAGGAGGGATTTTTTTGAAGGTCGGCATTATTATGGGAAGCGATTCAGATTTTCCGATCATGAAAAAAGCGGTTGATGTGTTGAAAGAATTTGGCGTAGAGTACGAAGTATTATTGGCTTCGGCGCACCGGACGCCGGCTGCCGTGCGGGACTTCGCCTCCGGCGCGGAAGAACGGGGCATCAGCGTCATCATCGCCGGCGCCGGCATGGCGGCTCATCTGCCCGGCGTCGTCGCCAGCTTTACGACGCTGCCGGTTATCGGCGTTCCTTTGGAAAGCGGCAGCCTGAAGGGCATGGACGCCCTGCTGGCTATCGTGCAGATGCCTTCGGGCATGCCCGTTGCGACGATGGCTGTAAACGGCGCGAAAAACGCGGCCCTGCTGGCTCTGCAGATCGGCGCGGTCAGCGACCCGGCGCTGGCTGCGAAATACAAAGCCTACCGTGAAGACATGGCGAACCAGGTCATGGAAAAGAACAAAAAGATTCAAGAAGCCGTACAGGCGTTGTAATCCAAAATTTCAGCATTTAGCAAACAGGAGGTTTTCATGTTTTACGATCCGATTTGGGATAAGCAGCATGAAGAATGCGGCGTATTAGGTATTTTCGACAAGACTCTGGATATTCCCCGCTACATCTACTGGGGGCTGTTCGCCCTGCAGCACCGCGGACAGGAAAGCGGCGGCATGGCCCTGACTGACGGCGTAGATATTCACACCTACCGCGGTATGGGCCTTATCAGCTCGGTATTTGAAAAAGGTGTTCCCGACGAAGAAGGCGGCCCTATCGGCATCGGCCACGTCCGCTATTCGACGACGGGCTCCAATAATCCTCGCAATATCCAGCCGTTGGCCGTGTATACGCCTATGGGACAGCTGGCGCTGGCTCACAACGGCAACCTGACCAATACGCGCGCCCTGCGGGAAGAGCTGGATAAAAACGGCGCCATTTTCCAGACGACCATGGACAGCGAAATCATCGTCAACCTGATCAGCCGCAGCCAGAAGGAAACGATGGAAGAACGCATCATGGAAAGCATGAACCGTCTCGGCGGAGCCTATTCCCTCGTGCTGATGACCAAGGATAAATTGTACGGCGCCCGCGATCCTTACGGCTTCCGTCCGCTGTGCATCGGCCGGACCGACGGCGGCGGCTGGGTATTGGCGTCGGAAACATGCGCTCTCGACGCTATCGGCGCGACCTTTGTCCGCGACGTACAGCCCGGCGAATTCGTAGAAATTACGGAACAAGGCGTAAAATCGAGAATCTTTGCAACAGTAGACCGCAAACAAATCTGTTCCTTTGAATATATTTATTTTGCCCGTCCGGACAGTACTATTGACGGACAGGACGTATACCAGGCCCGCCTGAACATGGGCAAGGAAATGTGGAATGAAACGCAGTACGATGCCGATTTGGTCATTTCCGTACCGGACAGCGGCAACACGGCGGCTATTGGCTATTCCCAGGCTTCGGGGATTCCGTTCCGCCACGGCCTTATCAAAAATCGCTACATGGGCCGTACCTTCATCAAACCGAATCAGAAGCAGCGCGAACTGGCCGTGCGCATGAAGCTGAACGTCGTCAAATCCGTCGTAAAGGGCAAGCGCATCGTCATGGTCGACGACTCCATCGTCCGCGGCACGACGAGCGGCATTATCTGCAAGCTCCTGCGCGAGGCCGGAGCGAAGGAAGTCTACATGTGCGTATCGGCACCGCCGATTAAGTATCCCTGCTTCTACGGCATCGACACGTCGGTCCGCAAGGAACTCATCGCGTCGACTCTCAACGTAGAACAGATACAGAAATACATCGGCGTAGACAAGCTGCATTTCATTTCCATTGAAGGCCTGAGCCGTGCCATTTCGAATATTCCGCGGGAAGACATGTGCCTGGCCTGCTTCAACAACGACTACCCGACGGCCATTCCCACGGCGAATGAGGAAGGAGAAAAATATGCTCTCGAACACAAATAAAGGATTAACCTATGCAGACGCCGGCGTAGATATCGATGCCGGCAACAAAGCAGTAGAACTCATGAAGGATTCGGTCAAAGCGACGTATCGTCCGGAAGTCCTCGGCGACCTCGGCGGCTTCGGCGGCCTCTTTTCGCTCATGAACAGCGAGATAAAAAATCCGATTTTGGTAAGCGGTACTGACGGCGTAGGCACGAAGCTGCGCCTGGCCATCATGATGGACAAGCATGATACGGTCGGCCAGGACTGCGTGGCCATGTCCATTAACGATATTCTCGTCCAAGGGGCGGAACCGTTATTCTTCCTGGATTACATTGCCGTAGGCAAGCTGGACCCCGTACAGGTAGCGACGATCGTAAAAGGAGTCGCCAATGCCTGCAAGGAATCGGGCTGCGCCCTCCTCGGCGGCGAAACGGCTGAAATGGCCGGCTTCTACGCGAAGGACGACTACGACTTAGCAGGCTTCGGCGTCGGCATCGTCGACCGCGAAAAAGTCATTACGGGTGAAACGATCAAAGCCGGCGACGTTCTCATCGGCCTTCCGTCGACAGGCGTTCATTCCAACGGCTTTTCGCTGGTCCGCAAGATCGTCTTTGAACGGATGAACATGAAGCTCGACCAGTACGTCGACGAATTAGGCATGACCATCGGCGAATGCCTGCTCACGCCGACACGCCTCTATCCGAGACCGTGTCTGCCCATTATCCGCGATTTCGACGTCAAGGGCATGGTGCACATTACAGGCGGCGGCTTCTATGAAAATATTCCCCGCGTGTTGCCGAAGGGCGTAGGCGTGGAAATCGACGTGACGTCGTGGCCGCAGCTGCCGATTTTCAGCCTTCTCCAGAAATGGGGCAACGTAGACAAGCGCGAAATGTACCGCACCTTCAACATGGGCATCGGCATGATCATGATCGTCGACGCGAAGGATGCCGACGCCGTCCTGGCCAACCTGGCTGAACGGGACGAAAAGGCCTATGTCATCGGCAAGGTCGTCGATTCGGACGTGCCGGTCACGCTGCAGGGAGGCGCGTTCAATGACTAAAAAGCGCATGGTCATCTTTGCTTCGGGCCGCGGCTCCAACGCCGTCGCCCTGCACGACGCCGTGGAAGCCGGCGCCATTAACGCCGAAGTCAAGGCGCTGGTCTGCGATATTCCCGGCGCGCCCGTCATGGACCGGGCCAGGGAATGGGGCGTGCCGGTTATCCTGGCGGACCGCAAGCAGTTTGGCTCCAAGGCGGAATTTGAACAATTCATCCTCGACCAGATTGCGCCGTATCAGGCCGACGTCATCTGCCTGGCTGGGTTTATGCGGCTTCTCAGCGGCGATTTTATTTCCCGCTATGAACATAAAATCATCAATATCCATCCGGCATTGCTGCCATCCTTCCGCGGCCTGCACGCCCAGCGCCAGGCTTTGGAAGCGGGCGTAAAAATTGCCGGCTGCACCGTTCACTTCGTCGTTCCCGATATGGACGCTGGCCCGATTATTCTGCAGTCGTCCGTCCCCGTTATGGAAGACGACACGGAAGATACGCTGGCGGCCCGTATCTTGACGAAGGAACATCCTACATTTATCAAAGCCGTTTCCCTGTTCTGCGACGACAAGCTCCGCATTGAAGGCGGCGTCGTCAAAGGCACGCAAGCATAAGGAGGAATTATCATGAAGGTTAAACGCGCGCTCATCAGCGTATCCGATAAAACGGGCGTCGTCGAATTAGGCAAGGCCCTGGCCGATATGGGCGTTGAAATCATTTCTACAGGCGGCACGATGCGGGCTCTGAAAGAAGCCGGCGTACCGGTCATGGCTGTACAGGATGTTACGGGCTTCCCGGAAATGATGGGTGGCCGCGTCAAGACGCTGAATCCGAAAATCCATGGTGCTATCTTGGCCGTCCGCGACAACCCGGAACATGTCCAGGCCATGAAAGACCACGACATTACGCCGATCGATTTAGTTGTCGTCAACTTGTACCCCTTCCAGCAGACCATTGCCAAACCGGACGTCACGCTGGCCGAAGCGATTGAAAACATCGATATCGGCGGCCCCTGCATGGTCCGGGCGTCGGCTAAGAACAATAAGTACGTAGCTATCGTTACGAATCCGGCTAAATACGGCGAAATCATCGACATCCTCCGCAAAGACGGCGAATTCAGCGACGAATACCGTTTGGAACTGGCGCAGGAAGCGTTCCATCATACGGCCGTATACGACACGGCCATTGCCGAATACCTGGCCGGCCAGGTTGCGAAAGGAGCTGCGAAATAATGAAAGTAGCAGTGATCGGCAGCGGCGGCCGCGAACACGCCCTGGCCTGGAAGCTGGCGCAGAGCAAAACCGTTGAAAAATTATACGCTATCCCCGGTAGCGCCGCTATGGCGGAAATTGCCGAATGCATCGACATCCCCGTATCGGATTTGGAAAAAATCGCCGTATACTGCTGCGGCGAAGGAATTGACATGCTCGTCGTCGGTCCGGAAGTTCCCCTGACGGAAGGCTTGGCTGATATTTGCCAGGCTAAGGGTCTGGCCGTATTCGGCCCGAACAAGGCCGCCGCGCAGATGGAAGGTTCTAAGGCCTTTGCCAAGGATATCATGAAAAAATACCATGTTCCGACGGCGGCGTACGCTACCTTTACGGATGGGGAAGCGGCAAAGAAATATATTCATGAACAAGGCGCTCCCATCGTCGTCAAGGCCGACGGCTTAGCCGCCGGCAAGGGCGTCGTCGTCGCCCAGACGGAAGAAGAAGCCGTAGAAGCGGTTAACGCCATGATGGAAGACCACATCTTCGGTGCGTCAGGCGGCCGCATCGTCGTCGAAGAATGCATGGTCGGCGAAGAAGCGAGCCTGCTGGCTTTCGTCGACGGCAAGACCATCGTTCCCATGATTTCGGCTCAGGACCACAAGCGTATCTTCGACAACGACGAAGGCCCCAATACGGGCGGCATGGGCGCATACGCTCCCGCTCCGGTCATGACGCCTGAGCTGGTGAAGGAAGTAGAAGAAAAAATCCTCCGCCCTGTCGTAGACGGATTGGCTCAGGAAGGCATCGTATATCAGGGCTGCTTATACGCCGGCCTCATGATTACGGCCGACGGCCCGAAGGTCGTCGAATTCAACTGCCGCTTCGGCGATCCCGAAACGCAGGCTGTGCTGCCTCTCCTCGACGGTGATTTGGCGGAAATCATGTACGCCTGCACGCAGGGGACGCTGACGAAGGACATGGTGGCCTGGAAAGACGCTTCGGCGTGCTGCGTCATCATGGCCTCGGCTGGCTATCCGGCGTCTTCCCATAAAGGCGACGTCATTTCCGGACTGGACTCCCTTGACGATACGGCCATGGTATTCCATTCCGGCACGGCCAAGAAGGACGGCCAGTATGTGACGAACGGCGGCCGCGTCCTCGGTGTGACGGCCGTAGCTTCGACGCTGAAGGAATCTATCGACGAAGCGTACCGTCATGTTGCGGCTATCCATTTCGACGGCCAGCAGGTCCGCAGCGACATCGGCGCGAAGGGCTTGAAGCATTTACAGTAAGAAACGTCTGCGGCCTGTTGCGACAGAGCGTAAGACGAAGCAAGGCTCCCTGCGGGGAGCCTTTTTCATAAAAACATAGTATGTATCATGCCCGTTTTTACGGGATAGACAGGAGGATACGAACATGGAATATCGCATAGAAAGGGATTCGATGGGAGAAGTGAAGGTGCCTGCCGATAAATTATGGGGGGCCCAGACGCAGCGGAGCTTTGAAAATTTCCAAATCGGCACGGAAAAGATTCCCGCTGAATTGGTGACGGTATTTGCCTATTTAAAGAAAGCGGCTGCTTTAGTCAATAAGGAACTGGGTGCCGTAGACGGCGACAGGGCCGACGCGATTGCTGCCGCCTGTGACGACGTGCTGGCCGGAAAATTGGACGGCAATTTCCCCTTGGCCGTATGGATGACCGGCAGCGGCACGCAGTTCAACATGAACATGAACGAAGTCATTGCTCATCGGGCTATGCAGCTGTTGCAGGAACAGGGAAAAGATGTCAACGTTCATCCGAACGACCACGTCAACCATTCGCAGAGCTCCAACGACATATTCCCTACGTCGCTCCACGTAGCGTCGCTCCTGCTCATCAAGAATCAGCTGTTCCCGGCCATGGACACGCTGTACCATGCGCTTCATGCCAAGGCGGAAGAATACGCCGATATCGTTAAAATCGGCCGCACCCATCTGCAGGACGCTACGCCTCTTACCTTGGGGCAGGAGTTCAGCGGCTGGGCCCGCATGATCGAACGCAATAAAGAAATGCTGGAACGAGGCATTGATTTCCTCCGCGATCTGGCCATGGGCGGCACGGCTGTCGGTACGGGCATCAACTGCCCGGCAGGATACGACGTAAAGTTTGCCGAAACACTCAGCCAGCTGACGGGGGAAGCGTTCCATACGGCGCCGAATAAATTTCACGCCCTGACCAGTAAGGACGAGCTCGTCGTCGTCCACGGCATGCTGAAGGCCCTGGCCTGCGATTTGATGAAAATCGCCAACGACGTGCGCTGGCTGGCGTCTGGCCCCCGCTGCGGCATCGGCGAAATCACCATTCCGGAAAATGAACCGGGCAGCTCCATCATGCCGTCGAAGGTAAACCCGACGCAGTGCGAAGCCATGACCATGGTGGCCGTACAGGTCATGGGCAACGACGCGACCGTCGGCATCGCCGCCAGCCAGGGCAACTTTGAGCTCAACGTGTTCATGCCGGTAATCGCCTACAACATGGTGCAGTCTATCCGCATTCTGAGCGACGTCATGGATTCGTTCTGCAGGCATTGCGTTGTCGGCATTCAGCCGAATCTCAAAAAAATCGATTACAACCTGCATCAGTCCCTCATCCTCGTTACGGGCCTCGTACCCCTCGTCGGCTATGACAAGGCCTGCACGATCGCCAAGACCGCGGCTAAGGAAGGGCTGACGCTGCGCGAATCGGCCATTGCCAGCGGCTTGGTTACAGGCGAGCAGTTCGACGCCGCCATGGATCCAGCGAAGTTAGCAGGCGTAAAGGCATAAATATATTGTATATATAGAAAAAGCAGAAGCGCCATGCCTCTGCTTTTTCTATATGCTGAATGGGAAATGATACAGGTATCGTCATTTCTTTTCGTAATAATACCGCGTCCACATGGTAACTTCCGACAAGGCTGGATGAGGCGTCATCGTTTCGCTGAGGGTGTAGACGGGATTCGGGGCCAGATTTCTGGTCAACGGCAGGGCTCGCAGCGCTTGGGCCGTCGGCGAGGCAATGTCCTCATGAATCGGCGCGATGGTATGGAAGCCGCAGGTCAGCTGATTGACGAAGGGCTGAATCAGGATAGACGCTTCATGGCCGATAATATGAGCTCCCAGGATATACTTCGTTTTCTTGTCGATCACCAGCTTGACGAATCCGTCGTCATCATCGCCCGGTTCCAGGCCCATGGCGTATCCTTTGGCCGAAGCGGAATAATGATTTACAGCGATTTCGATGTCATAGCCTTTCTTGCGGGCGTCGGCTTCGCTGAGGCCGACGTGGGCTGCTTCGGGATAGGTAAAGGTGACGGCAGGAACGATGTCGTAATGAACCCAGCGCCACTGTTCGGGCGGTATGTCGGAGAAAAGATTGTGCGATAAGATTTCCGCTTCGTGATTGGCCTTGTGGCGGAACGGCGCCTGGCCGTTTACGTCGCCGATGGCCCAGATGCCTTCGGCGCTGGTTTCGAGAAATTCATTGGTCATGATGAAGCCGCGGCTGTCAGTGCGGACGTCTGTATGTTCCAAATGAAGCAAATCCGTCATGGGGCGAATGCCCGGCGCAACGAGGATTTCGTCGGCGTACAATTCCGTCGTCTCTCCCGTCGCTTTATCCTGTACGGTCAGGCACTTTTTGCCATCCTTGACTGAGGCGGAAAGGGTCGTCTGATTGAGGCGGACGGAAATACCGTGGTTGGTGAGCTGCTTCAAAATAAAGGCGGAAATATCTTCGTCTTCCTTAGGCAGCAGGCGGACGTTGCGCTGGACGATGGTGACCTTAGTGCCGGCGGCGTTGAACACGTGGGCGAATTCGCAGCCGATAGGGCCGCCGCCGATGATGAGCAGGCTGTCGTAGGGCCGTTTCGGATATTTGCTGCCGAACAGCGTTTCCGATGTCAGGTAGCCCGTTTCTTCCAGGCCGGGAAGGTCGGGGATATTGGTACGGGCGCCGACGCCGATGAAAATCTTGTCGCCGCTGATGTCTAGGGCCGTACCGTCGTTCATAGCGATATGCAGGCTCTTTTTGCCCGTAAAGGACGCCGTGCCTTCGTAGACGTCGACGTTCGGGAAGGCGGCGTAATAGTCCTTGATCGCGCTGTTTTCGTTGATTTTATGCCACAGGCGGCGGGTGATGACGTCCCAGTCCATGCGCACGTTGTCGGCATAGACGCCGATGCGGCGCGCTTCCTCCATTTCCCGGACGACGTTGGCCGCCGTGACCATGATTTTCGTGGGGATGCAGCCGCGGTTCAGACAGGTGCCGCCGAAGCGGTCCCGTTCGACGACGGCGATGCGCAGGCCCTGCCGCTGGGCCGCGTCGGTAATAATATTGGCAGCGCCGGTGCCAATGACGATGACATCATAGTGGTTCATACGTATCGTCTCCTTTTGTATACGAATTTTGTATGCTTTTAGTATACGGTAATTTTAAAAAGTCCGCAAGGGATTCGCCCTTTAAATTTTGTCGCTGCCAGTCCTTTATGGGAATACGTATTGTCCTGCAGAATAGGTATATCCTAAGGTCAAACCTTGAAAGGCCCGTCGGAATAGTGTATTATTTTAAAATAGATTTGTTGCTAAGTGTTAGCTTGTACAGAAAATCCGGCTTAAATGCCGGCAGGGAAGTTAGGATGGAGATATATGCTGGAATTTCCGATTAAACGAACGATTATTATTGACGATACGAAGAAAAAGAAGCGGGGCCGCAAGAAGAAAGACGACGGCGAAAAGATGGTTATTAATGGGACTGTAAATCTGCCGGAAAAGAAGCCGCTGAAAAAAATGGACCCCTTGCCGAAAAACGCCAAAAATCTGGTTATCGTGGAATCGCCGGCCAAGGCCAAGACGATTGAACGCTTTTTAGGCAGCTCGTATAAGGTAATGGCCAGCCGCGGCCATCTCCGCGATTTACCGCGCAATCAGTTCGGCGTCAATATCGAAGACGGGTTTACGCCGTCGTATACGAACATGTGGGATAAGCGCAAGCTCATTGAAGAGCTGCAGGACGAGTTCATCCGTTCTAAAAAAGTATATCTGGCGACTGACCCGGACCGCGAAGGCGAAGCGATTTCCTGGCACTTAGCTCATTTGCTGGAAATCGACCCGAAGGACGCCTGCCGCGTCATGTTCCACGAAATTACGAAAAAGGCCGTACTGGCCGGCATGGAAGACCCTAAGCCCATCGATTTGAAGAAGGTCGACGCCCAGCAGGCCCGCCGCGTCCTGGACCGCATCGTAGGGTACAAGTTGAGCCCCCTGCTGTGGAAAAAGGTCTGTAAGGGGCTGAGCGCCGGCCGCGTGCAGTCCGTAGCCGTGCGGCTTATCTGTGAGCGCGAAGAAGAAATCAAGGCCTTTGTGCCGGAAGAATACTGGACTGTCGGCGGGACGTACAAGACCGAACAGGGCCTGGTCCTTACGACGGAGCTGGTGAAAATCGACGGTGAAAAGGCCAAGATCAGCGATGGAGACATGGCTCAGAAGATTGCCGCCGATTTGCAGTGGGAACAGCGCGGCGAAGAAGGCCGCGAACCGGACCGAATCGTCAAGGTCGAAAAGAGAAAGCGCAAGCGTCAGCCCCAGCCGCCCTTTACGACGTCGACGATGCAGCAGGAATGCGTCAGC
This sequence comes from Megasphaera sp. ASD88, assembly GCF_002287425.1. Lineage (NCBI taxonomy): Bacteria > Bacillati > Bacillota > Negativicutes > Veillonellales > Veillonellaceae > Megasphaera > Megasphaera sp. ASD88. Next base: position 18,428 of record NZ_NQXW01000021.1, read on the forward strand.
AAGCTGAACTTCGGCGCTAAGAAGACGATGATGCTGGCCCAGCAGCTGTATGAAGGCCTGGATATCGGCGAACAGGGCCACGTGGGCCTGATTACGTACATGCGTACGGACTCGACGCGTATCAATGACGACATGGTCCAGGCGGCCCGCGATTTCATCATGTCGACGTACGGGAAGGAATACGTGCCGGAAAAGGCCCGCGTATATAAGACGAAGCAGTCCAGTCAGGATGCCCACGAGGCGATCCGCCCGACATCGCTGGAACTGACGCCGCACGTCGTCTCGCCGTTCCTGACGCGGGACCAGCTGCGGTTGTACACGCTCATTTGGAACCGTTTCCTCGCCAGCCAGATGGAAGCCGTAGAAACAGAGCACATGGCCATCAGCATCGCCAGCGGCATATACGAGCTGCGGGCAGCCGGATATAAAGTATTGTTTAAAGGCTTTACGGAGCTGTACGAAGATGCGAAAAAGGATAAGACCCTGTCGGAGCTGCCTCATATCGAAGAAGGCTCCGTCGTTCATAATCAGACCGTAGAACCGGCGCAGCATTTTACGCAGCCGCCGGCCCGCTATACCGAAGCCAGCCTTATCAAGACGCTGGAAGAAAAGGGCATCGGCCGGCCGAGCACGTACGCGCCGATTATGGATACGATTCAAAACCGCAACTATGTGGAAAAGAAGGATAAGCAGTTTATCCCGACGGAATTGGGCGTCATTATCGTCGACTTGCTGAAAAAGTATTTCGAGCGCATCATCAATGTCGGCTTTACGGCTCATATGGAAGAAGAGCTGGACGATATCGAACAGGGAAAGGACACGTATACGCACGTCCTGCAGGAATTTTACGACGTGTTTAAGCCGGAAATGGATGTGGCGGAGCAGCAGATGGAAAAGGTAGCCGTAGCCGGTCAGGATTCCGGTCAGGTCTGCGAACTCTGCGGCGCGCCTATGGTATATAAATTCGGCCGCTTCGGCAAGTTCCTGGCCTGTTCTAATTTCCCCGAATGCCGCAATACGAAGGCTATCGTCGAGGATTTGGGCATTACCTGTCCCAAGTGCGGCCAAGGAAGCCTGATCAAGCGCAAATCGAAGCGGGGCCGCGTGTTCTACGGCTGCAGCGAATACCCTAACTGCGATTTTGTCCTGTGGAACCAGCCTATCGATAAAAAATGTCCCGTCTGCGGCAGCATCATGGTCGTCAAGCATTATAAAAAAGGACCGGATAAAATCTTCTGCAGCAACGCAGAGTGTGAAAATCATAAGAAGGGTGAAGCAATCAATGAAGAATAGCGTACTTGTCATCGGGGCGGGACTTGCCGGCTCCGAAGCGGCATGGCAGCTGGTGAAGCGGGGGATTCCCGTCGAGCTCGCAGAGATGCGGCCCGTCAAATCGTCGCCGGCTCATCATACGGAATTATTTGCAGAATTGGTGTGCAGCAATTCGCTGCGCGCCGCCAACATAGAAAACGCCGTCGGGCTGCTGAAGGAGGAAATGCGCCGTCTCGGCTCTATCATCATGGAATCAGCCGATACGCACCGCGTGCCTGCCGGCGGAGCCTTAGCCGTAGACCGCGTGCCGTTCAGCCAGTTCGTAACGGACCGGCTGCGGAACCATCCTCTCATTACGGTACGAAATGAAGAAATTACGGAGCTGCCGGACGACCAGATCTGCATCGTCGCCACGGGGCCGCTGACCAGCGACGCCATGGCCGAAACGATACGGGCTATGACCGGCGCCGATTACTTCCATTTTCACGACGCCGCGGCTCCCATCGTCACCGTCGACTCGCTGGATATGAGCAAGGTCTATCGGGCGGCGCGGTACGGCAAGGGCGGGGCCGATTATTTGAACTGCCCCTTTACGAAGGAAGAATACGAAGCCTTCTGGCAGGCCCTGACGACGGCCGAATGCGCCGAACTGCACGAATTCGAAAAAAACGACAACGTGTTCGAAGGCTGCATGCCCATTGAAATCATGGCTTCCCGCGGCGTCGACACGATGCGTTACGGCCCCATGAAGCCCGTCGGCCTGGAGCTGCCCGATACGGGTGAAATGCCCTACGCCGTCGTTCAGCTGCGGCAGGACAACGGCAGCGCGACGCTGTACAATATCGTCGGCTTCCAGACGCATCTCAAATTCGGCGAGCAGAAGCGGGTCTTTTCCATGATTCCCGGATTGGAACAGGCGGAATTCGTCCGCTACGGCGTCATGCACCGCAACTCGTATATCAATTCACCGGAGCTTCTGGAACCGACGCTGCAGTACCGCCGCAATGGGAATATCTTTTTCGCCGGTCAGCTGACAGGCGTCGAAGGGTATTTGGAATCGGCGGCCATGGGCCTGCTGGCCGGCATCAACGCCGCCCGCATGCTGGACGGGAAGGACTGCCTGACCTTTTCGCGCCGCACGGCTATCGGCGGCCTGAGTCAGTATATCTCCAGCGGCCCGAACGATAATTTCCAGCCCATGAATATCAACTTCGGCATTATGGAACCGCTGGGCGTCAAGAAGCGCATGAAAAAGAAGGAAAAGAACGCTATGCTGGCGCAGCGTGCTTTGGAAGAAATTGAAGTGATGAAGGAGAAGATAGAGAATGTCTGATATGATGTCTACAGAATTTCACGCGACGACTATCGTCGCCGTACAGCGCAACGGCAAGACGGCCATTGCCGGCGACGGCCAGGTGACGATGGGCAACGCCGTCATTATGAAGGGCACGGCCCAGAAGGTGCGCCGCCTGTACCACGGCAAGATCATCAGCGGCTTCGCCGGCTCTGTCGCCGACGCCTTTACTTTGTTTGACCATTTTGAAGAAAAACTGAACGAATACAACGGAAATCTCGTCCGTAGCGCCGTAGAACTGGCCAAGGACTGGCGTTCCGATAAAATACTGCACAAGCTGGAAGCGCTGCTCCTCGTAGCGGACAGCCAGCGCATCCTCCTGATTTCCGGAAACGGCGAAGTCATCGAGCCCGACGACGGCATTTCGGCCATCGGCTCCGGCGGCAACTACGCCTTGGCGTCGGCCCGGGCCCTGATGCAGAATACGGACCTGTCGGCCCGTGATATTGCAGAAAAATCGCTGCACATCGCCGCTGATATCTGCGTGTATACCAATCACAACGTCATCGTAGAAGAAATATAATAAACTATACAGAAGAGGGAATGACATGAACGAAATTGAATTGACACCAAAGCAAATTGTCGCAGAGCTGGATAAATACATCGTAGGCCAGAAGGAAGCGAAAAAGTCCGTCGCCATCGCCCTGCGCAACCGCTGGCGCCGCAAGCGGCTGAACGAAGAAATGCAGGATGAAATTATTCCGAAAAATATCCTGCTCATCGGCCCGACAGGCGTGGGCAAGACGGAAATTGCCCGCCGCCTGGCCCGGCTCGTCGGCGCTCCCTTCATCAAAGTCGAAGCGACGAAATATACGGAAGTCGGATACGTAGGCCGCGACGTCGAACAGATCATCCGCGATCTCGTAGCCAACGCCATCCGCATGGTCCAGGAGCAGGAAAGCCTGCGCTATGAAGCCAAGGCCGAAGAAGAAGCCAATAAGCGCATCCTGCAGGTTTTCTGGCCGAAGAAGATGGCTATTAAAGAAAAGGCAGCTAATCCGATGGATATTTTCTTCTCCAGCGACGATACGTCTGACGAAGAAGAGCAGCCGAAGCAGCTCGAAGAGCCGAAGTCGGACCGCCGGCAGAAGATGTACGAAGACATTTGCGCCCATAAGATGGACGACAGGGAAATCGAAGTAGAGGTCCGTGAACAGGAACGGGCTATACAGGGCATCTTGACGGGCAATTCGACGGAAGAGCTGACCAGTAATTTCCAGGAAATGCTGGGCAGCATCATGCCGAAAAAGAAGAAGAAAAAGAAGATGACTGTAGCTAAGGCCCGGGAAATCTTCAAGGATGAAGAGCTGGAAAAATGTCTCGACATGGACGTCATCGTCGACAAGGCCATCGAGGCGACGGAACAGGCCGGCATCGTCTTTATCGACGAATTCGATAAGATCGCTGAAAAGAACCGCGGCGGCGGACCGGACGTATCCCGTGAAGGGGTGCAGCGCGATATCCTGCCCATCGTCGAAGGGGCGACAGTCAATACGAAATACGGCCCCGTAAAGACGGACCATATCTTGTTTATCGCGGCTGGCGCTTTTCACGTATCGAAGCCCAGCGACCTCATTCCGGAACTGCAGGGACGCTTTCCTATCCGCGTAGAGCTCCAGTCCCTGACGGTCGACGATTTCCGCAAAATCTTGACCGAGCCGAATCAATCCCTCGTCAAACAGTATACGTCCTTGCTGTCGACAGACGGCGTAGAACTGGAATTCACCGACGACGGCATCGATGCCATTGCCGAATACGCCCATCGCGTCAACTTGGAAACGGAAAATATCGGCGCTCGCCGCCTCCATACGATGCTGGAAAAAATACTTGAGGACGTCGCCTTTGAAGCGCCGGACGTAGACGAGCACCATATCGTCGTCAACAGCGATTTCGTTGCCGGCAAGCTGAACGACGTCGTCCAGAACGTCGACCTGAGCCATTATATTTTATAAAGGAGATTCTAGTGAGACCGTACGCTAAACTATATATAACCCGAAAAGGGGAAATGGCTGCCCGCAGCGGCCATCCCTGGGTCTACGGCGAGGAAGTCACCCGCGTAGACGGCGCGTATGCGACGGGCGATATCGTCGATGTTTACAGCCAGAAGGACCGGTATTTGGGGACGGGCTTTGCCAACGACATATCGAAAATCCGCGTCCGCATCGTATCGGACAACGCCAACGACCGCTTCGACGACGCCTTTTGGCAGCGCCGCGTCAAGTATGCTCTCCAGTACCGCTATACCGTCATGGGGCCGACTGACTTTTCCTGCTGCCGCCTGATTTTTGGCGACGCCGACCAAATGCCGGGCCTGACCGTCGACCGGTATAACGACATATTGGTGGCGCAGACCTTATGCTACGGCATGGATCAGGTCAAGCCGGTGATCTTCAAGGCCCTCGTCGACGAGCTGGCTGCTATGGGCGTTTCCGTCCGCGGCATTTATGAGCGCAACGACGTCAAGGTGCGGGAGCTCGACGGCATGGCCCAGTATAAGGGCTGGTATAAAGCCGATTTTCTGCCGCAGCCGGGCAGTCCCGTGACGACGATCAATGAGAACGGCGTTTTGTATGACGTAGACGTGGAAAACGGCCAGAAGACGGGATTTTTCCTCGACCAGAAGTATAATCGCCTGGCCGTGGCTAAAATCGCCGCCGGCCGCCATGTATTAGACTGCTTTACCCATACGGGGGCCTTCGCCCTCAACGCCGCGAAGGGCGGGGCCGCGTCCGTTACGGCTGTCGACGTGTCGGAAGAAGCTGTCGCCATGACCAATGAAAACATCCGCCGCAACGGGCTGGAACAGATTGTGACGGCCAAGCAGGCCAACGTATTCGACTTGCTTACGGAATTAGCCGAGCAGAAATGCCGCGATTACGATTTCATCATCCTCGACCCGCCGGCCTTTACGAAATCGGGCCATACGGTGCACAACGCTGTACGGGGATATAAAGAAATCAACCTGAAAGCCATGAAGCTCCTGCCGCGGGGCGGATACCTCGCCACGTGCTCGTGCTCCCACTTCATGCGCGACGACCTGTTCCGCCGCATGCTCCGCGATGCGGCGAAGGATGCCGGCGTCCATCTGCGGCAGATTGAAGGCCGCCAGCAGTCGCCGGATCATCCGATTTTGTGGAACGTGCCGGAGACGGATTACCTTAAATTTTATTTATTCCAGGTTGTATAAGCCTGTTTCATGATATAATGATCTGATACTAGCTTTGCTTATATAAAAGGGGGAAGACATACATGAAATTCAGAAGTACACGCTCCAATACCTGCGTAGCTCCGTCCTACGCCCTGCTTCACGGCCTTGCGCCGGACGGTGGCCTGTACGTGCCGGAAACCTTTCCGGAACAGGTGCTGCAGTATAAGGACTTGGCGGGAAAATCGTATCAGGAAATCGCCTCCGTCGTCTTGTCGTATTTCTTCACGAATTTTACGGACGAAGAACGCGATGCCATGATCGCCTCGGCCTATAATGAAAACACCTTCCGGGACGAACGCATCGTGCCCCTTCATTCCATCGATACAGATGTCAGCATTTCCGAGCTGTTCCACGGCCGCACGCTGGCCTTCAAAGACCTGGCCCTGTCTTTGTTCCCGTACTTGCTGACGGCGGCGAAGGCTCAGGAAAGGGAAGACCGGGATATCCTGATTCTGACGGCGACGAGCGGCGATACGGGGAAAGCGGCTCTGGAAGGCTTTAAGGACGTGGCGGGGACGAATATCATGGTCTTCTATCCCAGCGAGGGCGTCAGCCCTATGCAGAAGCAGCAGATGCAGAAGCAGGAAGGGAACAACGTCAACGTATCGGCGATTTACGGCAACTTCGACGACGCCCAGAGCTTCTTGAAGCGGGTTTTCGTAGATCCCGACGTCAACGCCTACGCCAATGAAAAAGGCGTACTGTTTTCCAGCGCCAATTCCATCAACATCGGCCGCCTCTTCCCGCAAGTTGCCTATTACGTTTCGACGTACGTATCCCTCGTCGACAACGGCGCGATTTCCGAAGGGGAAATCTTTGACGTCGTCGTGCCGACAGGCAACTTCGGCAATATCCTGGCCGGATATTTTGCCAAGAAGATGGGCGTTCCCATCGGCAAGCTGATTTGCGCTTCCAATAAGAATAAGGTCCTGGCCGATTTCTTTGAAACGGGCGTGTACGATATGAACCGCCAGTTCTTTACGACAGACAGCCCGTCCATGGATATTCTCCTGTCCAGTAACTTTGAACGGTTCCTGTTTTATGTCGCCGGGCAGGATGCGGAAAAGGTTGCGCAGTGGGAAAAGGACTTGTCTGAAACGGGAAAAATGGCCGTATCGGCAGAAGAATTGGCCCAGCTCCGCCGGGAATTTGAAGGCGGCTGGATCGACGACGGCGAAACGGAAGCCGTCATCAACCACGTGTACAACGATTACGGATATCTTTTGGACCCCCATACGGCCGTAGCCTACGGCGTATACATGAACCGCCGCAGACAGGGGCTGTGCGAAGGCCGCCATACCGTCGTCATGGCGACGGCACATCCCTATAAGTTCCCGCCGGTCATCTGCCAGGCGCTGGCCTTGCCTAAGCACGACGATGCCTTCGACGAGCTCCTTGAAATCGCCGACGTAACGGGCATGGCCCTGCCTAAGCCGCTGGCAGAACTGCGGAATAAGCCCGTCCGCTTCGGCAGCTCCATTGAGAAAGAAGATATGAAACAGGCCGTCCTCGCCTTCGTCGACGCGATTCACGGCCGGGCGTGAGCCTTGATAGGGAAGAGGTAAAGGAAGTCGTATGAGTAAAGGCGTCATTTACATGATATTGTCGTCGCTGGCGTTTAGCTTGCAAAATGTCATCGTTAAAGAATTGTCGTATACGATGAGTACAGGAGAAATATCGTTTTTCCGCGGCTTTTTGAGCGCCTTGCTCATTTTGGCGCTCATGAAGGCCCAGCATGTTCATTTTTCCAAGTACGACCGTCCGACGCTGTGGTTTCGCGGCGTCGTCGGCGGCGCGGGCATGATTTGCATTTTCTATGCCCTGCGGGGCATGCCTCTGGCTGACGTGTCGATTTTATCCCAGCTGTCGGCGTTTTTCGTCATGATATTTGCGGCTGTCTTTTTAAAGGAAGTCATGCCCAGGGGAGCGGCTCTGCCCTTGGTAGTCATTGTCGTCGGGGCTTGTCTGGTCGTACGGCCGTGGAATTTTTCGTCGTTCAACGTATATTCCCTATTCGTGCTGGCCCAGGCCCTGTTTGCCGCCATGGCCTATACGACGATCAGCAAGCTGACCGGTTCCGGCCGCCATCATCAGTACGAAATCGTCTTTTATTTTCTCTTTTGTGCAGCCGTGGCCGGCGCGATTCTCATGGGCTTCGACTTCCAGATGCCGAACGGCAAGGAATGGCTGTTGTACGCCGCCTTAGGCGTTATTACCGTCGTTGCCCAGATCTGGATGACCGACGCCTACGCCTACGGCAACCCTGTCGTCGTCAGCTTCGTCGCGTACATTGCCGTCGTGTTCAACGCCCTCTGGGGCTTCGTCTTCTTTGATGAAATGCTGACGGCTATGACGATTATGGGCGGTATCTGCATTGTCGGAGGTTCCATGTATTTGACGAAATTAAAGCACGACCGGATTCGGAATCGTACCATTGTGACCGTACGGGAACGTAAAGGATAAGCCATGAAACACGCTGCCACTTTGTCGGAAACACATATAAAAATTATATTCTTTGCCCTGCTGATCGGCGTATTAGGCGGCATCCACCTGCTGATACCTGATTTTTACCGCACTGTATGGGAATTGTCCGTCAGCGGCAATTTAGACGGGACGATTGAATACCTGCGCTCCTTCGGCGTGTGGGCCGTCGTCGTCAGCATGATCATCGACATCGTCATCAATATCGTCGGATTTCTGCCGTCTATCTTCATTTCGGCGGCTAACGGCGTCTTATTCGGCATCGCCGCCGGGACGGTCATTTCCTGGCTGGCCGAGACGATCGGCGTCGTCATCAGCTTCTTTTTCATGCGGACGCTGTTTCGCCATAAGGCCAAGGAGCTCATTGAAAAGAGCCGTATGCTCAGCAAGCTGGACGAATACAGCACGCTGAAATCCATGGCCGTCGCCAGAGCTCTGCCGTACTCGCCGAACGGGCTGATTACGGCCCTGGGGGCGTTGAGCAGCATCAGCTACCGCGATTATATACTGGGCACGCTGATCGGCAAGCTGCCTTCCGTTGCCGTGGAAGTCGTCGTCGGGCACGACGTCGTAATGCTGGAAGACAACGCCGGCCGCCTGACGGTCCTGATCGTCATCGTTGTCATCGTATACGGCGGCCTGTGGTATTGGAACCGCCGTCAAAAAGCCAAGAAAGTATTAGAACAATTGAAGAGAAATATGGAGAAGAAATAGTCCATTCCCAGTGAACCGCTTCCTGTCTGTCAGCAGGGGGCGGTTTGTTACGTTAGGAACAAAGCGTATGCCTGTCGCATTGCATATTTGTCGTATAAAATAATATGCAGCACAAAAATAATTTATAAAACGAAATATTCCCGTATAGTCAAAAAATTCTTACCTTTCCACAGCATGCCATCTCCGTAGTCAAGGAGCATGCAGGGCAGCATATATAGAGATATTTTTTTGCAGTAAGGCGCAGTACACAGTGCTGTTCCGGCAGATAGGAGGGAAAATATATCAGTTTTATGATATAACGAGAAAATGGTTGGCAAATATTTAAGAGTATTCAATATGATTCGTTAAAATTTAAATATGAATCAAGTGAATTCAATTTTTCGTTTATTTAGTCAATATAGTCTATTAATTCTAACTGTTATTCAATATAAAACAGGGTATAATAACAGTGTAGCATATTAGGAGAAAAGGCAGTCTTCTGAAGGAAAGGCGGAAGACCGCCGTATTAGGTGAAAGGTGTCACAATAAAACAAAGAAAGGAGAAATGAGTATGTCTACTCAAAAGAAGCAATTTACTGATTATTTTACCGACTTTGCCCAAAAATGGGTACCTGATTCGTATGTCATCGCTTTAATTCTTACTATTGTCGCATTTATTTTAGCACTTATCTTCACGCCGGCCAGCCCCTTCGAAACGGTTATCGCCTGGGGCAAAGGTTTCTGGACCTTGCTGGCATTCTCCATGCAGATGTCCTTAATCGTTATTACGGGCTATGCATTGGCAACGACGCCTATCTGCACGCGCCTCATTTCCTCGGCCTGCAGCAAACCTAATTCTCCTACTGGCGTATATGTATACTGCGTCATCCTTTCCACGATTGGCTACTATTTGAACTGGGGCTTCGGCTTAGTATTCGCCGCCCTGATTTGTAAGAACCTGGCTGTCCAGGCTGAACGCAAAGGCATTGCCATCGACTACCGCTATCTGTGCGGTGCCGGCTGGACGCCGTTCTTCATCTGGCACATGGGTCTTTCCGGTTCGGCTCCGCTGCTCGTCGCTACGGCTGACCACTTCATGGTCAAAGAAATGGGCGTTATTCCTATTTCCATGACTATCTTCCATCCGTACAACCTGATTCTGACAGCAGCTTCCATCATCGCTATCCTCGTCCTCTTCGGCTTCGTACTTCAGCCTAAGAACAAGGAAAAAATGGTATCTATTTCTCAGTGGAATCCGGCTCTGGCTCAGATCGATCCGCCTGCTGCAGATACGAAAGTGGAAATCAAGACGCCGAGCGAATGGGTTACGTATAAACCGTGGTGCTCCTACATCATCGGCCTCATGTTCCTGGCGTACCTGTTCTATCATTTCTTCATCCTCGGTCAATCCTTGGACATCAACGTCTTGAACTTCCTGTTCCTGACCTTGATCATCTGGCTGTACGGTTCTCCGGCAGCTATGCTGAAAGCTGTTAAGGCTTCCACGCCGGCAGCCTGGGGCGTTATCCTCCAGTTCCCGTTCTATGCCGGTATCTTCGGTATCATGAAATTTACGGGCCTCGTCGATACGATCGCCGCTTGGGTTATTTCCTTCAGCACGACGACGACGTTCCCGGCTATCGCTGCTATCCTGAGCAGTATCATCAGCTACTTCATTCCGTCCGGCGGCAGCAAGTGGGTTATCGAAGCTCCGTTCCTTATTCCTGCCGGCAAGGCCTTGGGCGTTCCCGATGCGCAGACCGTTATCGCCTACATGTTCGGCGGCGACTTGACTGCATTGGTTCAGCCGTTCTTCGCCGTACCGTTCATGGCAGTCTGCGGCTTGGAATTCAAGGACTTCGTCGGTTACAGCTTCGTAGCCTTCATCGTTTTGGCTCTTATCATGATCTTCGGCTTGACATTCGTTCCGTTTGCAGTCTAAGATTATAATAGAGAGCAGAGTATAGTGTAATACGAGTTAGTAATAATTAAAAATACATAAAAGAAGGAAGGTAAAAACACATGAAAAAATTCGAAGACATTAAGACGATTTGCAACCTCGGCTGCGGAACGATGGGTTTCGGCACGGCGATTGCTTTTGCAAAGAGCGGTTACGAAGTCAACATGTTCGGTCGTAAGGATGCCAGTATCGAACGGGCTATGAAAAATATCCACTTCACGCTGGACGTTATGAAAGCGAACGACCTCTTGACGGAAGAAGAAGAAAAAGGCCTCCTCAGCCGCATCCACGGCGTAACGACGCTGAAAGACGCTGCTGCCAACGCTGATTTCGTCATCGAATCGGTTGCAGAAGATTTGGATATCAAAAAAGCCGTTTACAAAGAAATGGAATCCTACTTAGGACCCGACGTTATCTTTGCTACGGACTCCTCCGGATTGTCCCCGACAGAAGTCGCGTCGGCTTTGGATCATCCCGAACGCTTCGTCGTCGCTCACTTCTGGAATCCTCCTCATCTGATTCCGTTGGTTGAAATCGTTCCGGGCGCTAAGACGAACCAGGAAACTGTCGACATTACATGGAAGCTCATGGAAAAAATTGGCAAAAAACCGGTTGCGCTGCTGAAAGAAGCTCCGGGCTTCGTCGGCAACCGCCTCCAGTTTGCTCTGCTTCGTGAAGCCCTGCACTGCGTAAAAGAAGGCATCGCTACGGCAGAAGCTGTCGACGCCATCTGCAAATACAGCATCGGCCGCCGCTTAGGCGTAACGGGCCCGATCGAAACGGCTGACTTCGGCGGTCTCGATATCTTCTACAACATCTCCGCTTACTTGAATGCCGACCTGGCTGACGACAAGGAAGCTTCCGATGTTATGAAGAAATGCGTCGACGAAGGAAACTTGGGCGCTAAGACCGGCACGGGCTTGTACAACTGGACTCCGGAAGATATTGACAGAATCAAACGGACGAGAGAAGAAGTCCTCATCGAATGGCTGAAAAAAGACGCATCTGGTCAGAAATTCTAAGGTTCAATCTGAGCTGTTGGATGTGCTGACGCGATGATGCAGCTGTCATCCCGAAACAGGGGAACTAGGTCCTGCTGTTTCGGGATGACTTTTTTTGTCAAAATGTTGTATACTATACGTGGTGTATACTATTAAAAAGCAAAGGATGAGAAACTATGGTAGAGTATAAAGACGTCTTGGGATTTGAACAGGAACCGTTGGAAAGCGCCGATTTCGCCAGCTTGAAAGAAGCCGTCGAAGAAGCGCGCCGCTGCCTGAACTGCGCCGTTCCGCAGTGCCGTAAGGGTTGTCCTATCAACAATGAAATTCCCCAGTTTATTCATGCGCTGGCTCAGGGCAACATCGGCGAAGCTGCCGAACACATCGCGCACAACAGCTGTCTGCCCGGCATCTGCGGCCGCGTCTGCCCGTGGGAAAAGCAGTGTGAAGGGGCCTGCGTATTGGGCAAAAAGGGAAAACACGTTGAAATCGGCAAGCTGGAACGCTTTGTAGCCGATAAATGCTTCGAAGGCGAATTGCTGCCCGTTCCTAAAAAGGGCGACGCCGTTGCTAAGGTCGCCGTAATCGGCAGCGGCCCTGCCGGATTGGCTGCCGCCCACGAGCTGCTTAGCCGGCAGTACGACGTAACGATTTTTGAAAGCGCTTCCGAGCCGGGCGGTATGCTCATGTTCGGCATTCCTTCGTTCCGTTTGCATAAAAAGCACGTATACCGGGAAATGGAATACCTGCAGCAGCTGGGCGCCGTCTTCCAATTCAATACGAAAATCGGCGCGGACAAACAAATCAGCGACTTGTTTGCCGAAGGATATGAAGCCGTCTTCATCGCTACCGGCGCGCCTGTAGGCTGGAATTTGGGCGTTGAAAACGATACGGTCGACGGCGTCGTCGACGCGCAGCATTTCCTGACCCAGGTTCAGCAGGTACAGCTCGGCCAGGCGAAGCAGGAAGACTTGCCGATTCAGCCCGGAGACGACGTCATCGTCGTAGGCGCCGGCAACGTGGCTATCGACGCGGCCCGCACGGCCCTGCGCCTGAAAGCCAACGTCACTATCGTATACCGCCGCGCAGAAAAGAACATGAAGTGCCTGCCCTCGGAATATGAAGCTGCGAAGGCTGACGGCGTCGCCTTTAAATTCTACTCGGCTCCGAAGGCCGTCGTAGGTCAGGACCATGTAGAAGGCCTGCAGTACGAAAAACAGCAGATTTTGGAAGACGCCACGATGGTGCCGACAGGAGAATTCGGCGTCGTGCCGGCTAATAAAATCATCGCCGCTATCGGCAACCGGCCGGAATTGGACTGCATGCGCCAGTTCAGCGTCGACATGAACGGTGACGGTTACATCTTCACGAAGGACGAACCGTACGGCATGACCAGCCAGACCGGTGTATTCGCCGCCGGCGACATCGTCCATAAACCGGCAACCGTCGTATTGGCTATGCGCGAAGGGAAGAAAGTGGCTGTCGGCATCGACCAGTATATAAAGGCCAAACACCTGATGGCTAAGTGTCAGTAAGAATCCGTATGAAAAAAATTCATTTCTTATAAAGATTCTTCATAATAAATAAATATGGAACGATAAAATTGCCCGATATACGCTGTAATTTGCTGCGTATATCGGGCAATTTTTATTTTCAGTAATATTGCATAACTATTCCTCATGACATGCCTTTCATTCTTGTCATGCCATGAAAAACATGGTAGCATAGCAATATGCCATAACGAGGGGGTATTTGCTTGGTATCTGAAGAATATGCAGTGATATTGAAAAAACTGATTACGATAACGGAAACGAAGAATTTAGTCTTGGCGAACATAACGGGATACGACGTGTCCTATATCAGCAAGTGGGTGAACGGCGTAAAATTGCCGGCGACGAAATATATCGAGCAGATCAATGAAAAACTGGCTAAGTGCTTCGCCGAATCAGTCATAACCAACGGGCAGATTGACGAACTGAGTACATTGTTTGCTGTCCCTGTGACGCGAGAAACGGCGGAGTTTGAAATATTGCAGCAGTTAAGCGCCTCCTATCGGTTTTCCATGAAGCATCACGGCCGCCACCGGCAGGAAGCTGCCGTGCCGGCGAAGGTCATTACGGGGAATCACGATGTCTTTCTATTTATGAATACAGTATTTAAGGAAAAGGTGCAGAACGCCAAAGAGGGAAGCAACCTGCTGATTTTAGGCGATTTCTGCACGCTGCTGGACATTGATTTCTGGAAATTTCTGGAATTTCCCAATGAGACGGCGCCGCACATTACGATTCACGTCGGCATCGATTTGGAAAAATTGTCCCGCGATACGAAATATACGGAGCAGCTGTACATTATTCTGGGAAAATACCTGAATTACGAGTTTAAGCTGTATCATTCCGACGTCTTAAAGCAGGGCAATACGATCATCATGGAAAATGAGTTCGTTATTCAATATTCCCTGCAGGGAGAGCGCAGTATCGGCATTTGTACCTATATTTCCGACGCGGCCCTGGTGCAGGATATTTATAACCGATTTTACGTCGGCTTTGCCAACCAGCAGGCAGCGCTGGCCCCGGTGAAAACCTTGGGAATCGAGGATATCGGGTTTCGGACGGCCTTTTATTCGTCTGACAAATATTTCTTTTTCCTGACAAACGGCGTCGATTTCCTGCTGCCGCCGCAGGCCGTTTCTGAATTTTTGACGGAAATCAAGGCGTCGAAGCAGGTGACGAGGCAGATCGGACAGCTGCAGATCATGTGGGATGAAATGATGGCCTCAGGCGAAGTGGAATTTATGCTGCCGATGACGTCGATTATCCGTTATATCGAAACGGGATATATGTTTTTTACCGATAAGGAATTCAAGATGAAGGCTCCGTATCGCAAGATGCACCTGCAGCATGCGCTGGATATTATGGAAAAAAATCCGAAAATTACCGTAGGCGTCATTCAGGCCTCCATGGAAATGTCGGAATATCAGGTGACGAATTTATCCTTTTATTCCAATTATACGGCCGCTTTTTTTAAGAAAAATCCTCAGTATATTCGCGAATCGGTATGCCCGTTTTACGTCGTAGCGAATAAAAAATTGGTTGAATGCTTCCATACCTTTTTCAGGCAAGTGAAGCAGATGCCTATGTACCATCATTATGCGTATACGGACATCCGGCAGAAGTACGAGCAGTATAAGGGATTTGTAGAGCGGACGATTGATTTGTACGAAGACGCGTAATTCCGTCAGGAGGAACGACTATGAACAAGACGATGCACGCAGGCTTTTTAGTGCTGTATTTTATTGCCCTCGTCCTGTCCGGCACGTCGCCGCTGTTTGCGGCAGGCGCCGCCCTGGTGTTCTTTTTAGTCACGTCCTTTCAGGTGCTGAAAATGATCGTCGTCCTGGCCGTGATAATCGGCGGGCTGTGCGTCCTCTTTCCCTTTTTGGCTCCCGTGGCCTTTATACTGGCCGTCGTATTTTTTGTGCTGCGCATACGGTTTATCATCCGAAATATATACGCCATTTTGGCCGGGGCTTACATGTACGGCCTTCTCGCCGCCTTTGGCGCGTCCCATATAGGTCTTCTCGGCTATGCGGCGTATGCCTTGGCTGCGGCGGCAGTCCTCGTGCTGCATGTCATATTAAAATGGCTGTATCGAATGGGCTATACGACGAAGCAGGCCTTCGGCATTATGGGCTTGGTGCCGCTGCTGGTCGTCGCTTTTGTCTTGCCCTTCTTAAAAATCCCTGTTGTTCACGGCGACGTAGTCGTAAGTCCCGACGTATATCCTGACGCTGCGCCGCCCCCCGACGTCGTCCACAGCGGCGTTGCAGTCCGTCCTGCTGCATATCCGGGAACTGCGGCTTCTCCTGACGTCGTTCACGATGGTATTATCGTACGGCCTCCTATATATCCTGATACCGTTCACAGCGGCATTACCGTGCATCCCGGCGTATATCCCAGCGCCGGAGTGTCCTATGACGCCGTTCATGGGGCTCACGTCAACCATTCCTCTTATATAAATCCCTATGCCGACGAGCCTACGGTGACGGTCCGGCCGTATATTAAAGGTGACGGAACGGTTGTAAAAGGCCATGTCAGGACGGCTCCCGACGAAGTGGAATCGAATAATCTTTCCTACAGAGGGTAAGAACATACCGGGAATTTCCCATAGCTCCCTTGCGAGGACGGCACGGTCGTCTGCCGTAAGGGAGCGTTTTTGCATTGGAATATACAAATCCCCTCGTTACCGATAGGGACAGGTAACGAGGGGATTTACGCTGATGCAGGCAGCGTGAGCCTTTATTCTGCCCAGTCGCCGTTCAGAAAGATAGGTACTTTGCTGCCGTCGGCTTTGATGCCCGTAATGGACAGATCCGGCGAGCCGACCATGAAATCGACGTGAATCATGGAATCATTCAGTCCGGCCTGTTCCGTTTCTTCCTTTGTCATTTCCGCTCCGCCGGCAAGGCAGGTCGGATAGGACGCGCCGAGCGCTAAATGGCATGACGCGTTTTCATCGAATAAGGTTTCATAAAAGAGGATATTCGATAGGGAAATGGGCGAATGGTAGGGAATGAGGGCGACTTCGCCGAGGCGGACCGCTCCTTCGTCGATGGCGACGAGCTTCTGCAGGACGTCGTCGCCTGTTTCGGCATGGGCTTCGACGACCTTTCCGTCTTTGAATACGAGGTGGAACGTGTCGATGACGTTGCCGTTGTAGACGAGAGGCTTCGTGCTGTATACGACGCCGTCTACGCCGTCAGCGCGGGGAGCGGTGTAGATTTCTTCCGTCGGGATATTGGCGTTGAAGGAAATGCCGCTGGCAGATGTTTCCGCGCCTCCCTGCCAGATATGGTTTTCCGGAAGGCGGATCGTCAGGTCCGTGCCGAGGGAGTTCGTGTAGTGCAGGGCGGCGAAATGCTGCTCCGTCATCCACTGACGACGGGCTGCTAAGTTGGCGAGATGAGCGTCCCAATCTGCCAGGGGATCAGCCCCGTCGGCGCGGGACGACTGGAGAATCTGGTTCCACAAGGCGTTATAAGCTGCATCGTCTTCCAATTGGGGATATAAAATGGATGCCCAGACCTTGCTGGGAACGGCGGCGACGAGCCACGTCGTCTTGGAAGCCATCATGCCGTCGATATACTCTTTTAAGGCTTCATTCTGCGCTTTCTGCCAGGCAAAGATCTTCTTCGTGTCGATGCCGCTCATGAGGTAGGGATTGGCTGAAATGAGGCTTAAAAAAGCGGCGTTTTGGCGGTAGTAGGACAGGCTGAATTCGCGCCGCCATTCGGGAAAGGATTCAAACTGTTCCTGGCCTTCGTATTTATAGCGCAGGCGGGCCGTATCGTCGCAGCGCCAGTTGCATACGACTTGCGACGCGCCGCAGATATAGGCTTCCTTGGTCAAAATCGTTACGAAAGCGCTCGATTCGACGGGGGCGTTGACGACCAGGATTTGGCCCTTTTGCAGGTTCAGGCCCTTGGTCAGCAGGATATTGGCATAGACGGCCAGTTGTTCATTTGTTGGCATGAGAATCACTCCTTAATGTTGAAATGCTGTGTGACGCCATAAGCGGTAATTCAGGGCGCTGGAATTGATGATCAGGCTGATGACGAAACACAGCCAGTATCCGTACGGCCCGTACGGCGTCAAATGGGCGCAGGCGTAGCCTAGGGGAATGCTGATGAGCCAGTAGGTGACGAAGGCGATGTACGTAATGACCTTGACGTCCTTGTAGCCGCGCAGGATGCCCTGGACGGGCGTGCCGGCCGCGTCGAGAAAGACGAAGGCCATGGCGTATACGAGAAATTTGCGGATAGCCGCGAAGGTCTCCGCATCGTGCGTAAACAAGCTGCTGATTGGGTCCAGGAACAGGTACGTCGCCGTAACGGTCACCGTCGCCACGGCAAAGGCCGTCATCTGGCAGAGGAGGGCGTACTGGCGGGCGCCGGCAAAATTCTTAGCGCCTACTTCGTAGCCGATGACGATAGTCGCCGTCAGGCTGACGCTCCAGGGAATCGTATAGGTCAGCGTGGCGTAGCTGATAGCCGCCTGATTGGCCGCCAGGTACAGCGTCCCAAATTCGGCCATGAGGAGGCCGACGATGCTGAACAGGCTCGTTTCGCAGAATACGGCGATAAAGATGGGGACTCCCAGCTGCAGCTGGTGATAGCAGTGGGCCCAGCTGACGGGGCGGGGCTTCGTCCAGATGGCATAGGAGCGAAAGGGCTCCTTCCATTGGAATACGGCGGCAAAGATGAAGAAGGCGATCCACGAGGCGATGGTCAGGGCGTAGCCCGTGCCGATGCCGCCCATGGGAGCGATGCCCAGTCCGCCGAAGATGAGGAGGCGGAACAGGAGTACCGTGACGACCATATGAAATACGATGATGGCCATAGAAATGTGAGTCATGCCGTGGGCGTCGACGACATAGCGCATCGTCGCCATGAGAAACATAGGCAGAATGCCCAGGGCCAAGGCGAACAGGTACTCGCCGGCAATGTAGCGCACTGCCGGTTCCAGTCCCATAAAGTCGAGAAAGGGCGGCAGGACGAGGCTGCCCAGGGCGATGGCGACGACGGTAAAGAAGACGGCGATATACAAGCTCTGGGCGATATACATGGGAATGCGGCTGTCCTTGCGGGCTCCCCGCAGCTGGGAAATAATCGGCGACACGCCGAAAAAGAGGCCGCAGACGCCGGCGAAGATGGGCACCCAGATGTTGACGGCGACGGCGACGCCGGCCAAATCGACTGTGCCGGCCTGGCCGCTGAAGATGCTGCTGAATACGCTTGTGCCTATTTGCGCTACCTGCGTGAATAGGAGGGGGAAAAATAAAATAAGAAAATGTCTAAACTGTGAAAACTGGGGGAACTGCATAGGGCCTCCTTGAGAATAGAAAAACAAGGCCCGTCGTATTCGGCGGGCCTTGTCAGCATTTACATTATTTTCCCATTGCGTTGACTTTAGCAGCCAGGCGGGACTTTTTGCGAGCTGCGTTGTTTTTATGGAGAACGCCTTTCTGAGCGGCGCTATCGATTACACTGCTTGCTTTATCAAAGGCTTTCTTTACAGCGTCGGCATCACCAGCGGCAATTGCTTCAGTCGTGCGGCGGATAGCCGTATGAACGGAAGATTTTACTCTGGAGTTAGCTGCGTGACGAGCTGCGTCCTTTTCCATGGATTTGATGTTGGATTTAATTTGCGGCAATTGATTCACCTCCCTAAATTACAAGAACACTAGAAAGTATTCTATCATATAGAGCGCTAAAAATCAATATATTTTTGTAATTTAGTTAGATTTTACCTTCCGAGCCGAGAACGCATTTGATCTTATGCGCTACGATGTCATGGACGAACTGGCGGCCGTCCGTGAGGTACTGGCGCGGGTCGAAATGATCGGGATGCTGCGCCATGTGCTGGCGGATGCCGGCGGTCAGGCCCAGGCGGAGGTCGGAGTCGATGTTGATCTTGCAGACTGCCATGGAAGCGGCTTTGCGGAGCTGGTCTTCGGGAATGCCGATGGCGTCGGCCAAGTTGCCGCCGTTGGAGTTGATGATCTTAACGTATTCCGGAACGACGGACGAAGCGCCGTGCAGTACGATGGGGAAGCCGGGCAGGCGTTTGGAAACTTCTTCGAGGATGTCGAAGCGCAGCGTCGGCGGAACGAGGACGCCCTGTTCGTTGCGCGTGCACTGTTCCGGTTTGAATTTATACGCGCCGTGGCTGGTGCCGATAGCGATAGCCAGGGAATCGACGCCGGTGCGGGTTACGAATTCTTCTACTTCTTCCGGACGGGTATACGAAGCTTCATGAGCGGCGACTTTTACGTCGTCTTCAATGCCGGCGAGCTGGCCTAATTCGCCTTCTACGACGACGCCGTGGGCGTGAGCGTATTCGACGACTTTTTTCGTCAAGGCGATGTTGTCTTCAAACGAATGCTTGGAGCCGTCAATCATAACCGACGTAAAGCCGCCGTCGATGCAGTCCTTGCACGTTTCAAAGTCTGCGCCGTGGTCGAGGTGAAGGGCGATGGGCAGGTCGTTCGTTTCCAGAGCCGCTTCTACGAGATGTTTCAAATATGCCGGTTTAGCATATTTTCTGGCGCCGGCCGAGGCCTGAAGAATAATAGGGGATTTCAGTTCGGCAGCTGCTTCCGTAACGCCCTGAACGATTTCCATGTTGTTGATGTTGAACGCTCCGATGGCGTAGTGTCCTTCATAGGCTTTCTTAAACATTTCTGTGGTTCCGACTAATGGCATTTGGCATACCTCCTAAAAATAAATGAAATTAATGAAGCCTTGCGTATATGTAATTCCAGCCGGCCTGGCTGACAAGGCGCGCCATATCAGCAGGGAGGGAGGAATTGACCGAAATAAGCTGTCCCGTCATGGGATGGACGAACTGCATGGCGTAGGCGTGCAGCGCCTGCCGCGTCATGAGGGCCCGTGAACCGCCGTACAAGTCGTCGCCGACCAAGGGATACCCGAGGTAGGCACTGTGTACGCGGATTTGATGGGTCCGGCCCGTGTACAGGCAGACGCTGACCAGGCTGTAGGCGTCGCCGGCGGCCAGACAGGTGAAATCCGTATGGGCCGGTTTTCCGCCGGCCATGACCTGACGGGTAATGATACTGTCCGGGCAGCGACCGATAGGGCTGCGGACGGTGGCGAAGGGGCTGGGAAAGCGGCCTTCTGTCAACGCCATGTACAGCCGTTTATAAGCTGTCTCTTTTTTGTCGAATTGGGACTGCACCTGCGGTTCTTTGGCAATCATGCACAAGCCCGACGTATTCTTGTCCAGGCGGTGCATCGGGTGGTACGAGCAATGCTGGCGGCTTTGTTCGTAGTAGTACGCCACGGCGTTGGCCAGCGTACCCTGCCGCACGGCTGCCGTCGGATGCATGAGCAGGCCTGCGGGCTTGTCGACGACGAGGAGGTAGTCGTCCTCGTAGGCGATAGACAAAGGGATGGGCTCGGGCGAAAACGAATTGACCTGAGGCAGGTCGACGCGGACTACGTCGCCCTCATAGACAAACTGCGTTGTCGAAGCAATCTGGCCGTTGACCGTGCAGACGCCGTTGCGTTTGATGCGGCGGCGCAGCGTCGACGATACGCCGAAATGGCGCAGCGCTCCGAGAAGGCTCGTGGGCCTGGATAGCGGGCCTACTGTAAAATGAATCATTATACCATCCTTTAATGCAAATCTAAGATTATTCATCTATATTATACAAAATGGTAAAAAATAAATCTATACATTTCTAGGCTCCCCCGTCAATTTGCAAATAAAATTAAATGGAAAAGAACGTTGACCGATGGGCAGGGAATGTATTATGATAGGAGCGTTGCGGATTTTTTGCAGGTCTCCTGTTTTTTTCGCGGTTTGGAAATAAAAGAAGGATTTTGGCCGGGCCATAGAGAATATATTATCGTCGGAATAATTAAAGGTACAGGTGATTGGCGTGAGGAGATTTTCCAGTGAATTCATTGAACAGGTGCGGCAAGCCAACGACATCGTCGGCGTCATATCAGGGTATGTGTCTCTGAAGCGCCAGGGACGGAATTTCTGGGCCTGCTGTCCTTTTCACAGTGAAAAAACAGCGTCTTTCAGCGTCGCCGCTGACAAAGGTTTTTTTTATTGTTTCGGCTGTCATGCCT
Organism: Megasphaera sp. ASD88; assembly: GCF_002287425.1. Taxonomy (NCBI): domain Bacteria; kingdom Bacillati; phylum Bacillota; class Negativicutes; order Veillonellales; family Veillonellaceae; genus Megasphaera; species Megasphaera sp. ASD88. Next base: position 40,052 of record NZ_NQXW01000021.1, read on the forward strand.
CGGGCGACGTATTTAAATTCATTATGATGCAAGAGCACGTTTCCTTTTCCGACGCCGTGACGATGCTGGCCGAGCGGGCTCATATCCCCCTGCCGGAAGTCCAGAAGTCGGCTGAGGAAATCGAACGGGAACGGCTGGCAGGCCGCTTGTATCAAATCAATGAAATGGCCGGGAATTTTTTTCATAATTGTCTGACGAAAACTCATTACGGAGAACCAGGACTGGCCTACTTTCACAAGCGCCGCGTATCCGACGGGACGATCCGGGAATTTAAGCTCGGTTTCGCGCCGGACAGCTGGAATAAGCTGACCGACGCCTTTATGAAAAAAGGCGTGTCGGGAAAGGATTTGGTGCTGTTGGGACTGGCAAAGGAAAAGAACGGCCGTTTTTACGATGCCTTCCGCAATCGGGTTATTTTTCCCATACGGGACGGCCGCAGCCGCATTGTCGGGTTCGGCGGCCGCGTGCTGGACGACAGCCGGCCGAAATACCTGAATTCTCCCGAAACGCCTATATTTAATAAACGCCGCTTATTATTTGCCATGGATCTGGCTCACAAAGCCATTTATGAAGAGGGAAAGGCGGTCCTCGTCGAAGGCTACATGGACGTCGTAGCAGCTCACGACAAGGGCATACGCAATGTCGTAGCCTCTCTGGGTACGTCGTTTACGCTGGAGCAGGCCCGCCTGCTGCAGCGGCAGGCCGACGAGCTGGTACTGTCCTACGACATGGACGGCGCCGGCCGGCAGGCGACGCTGCGGGCGATGGAGATCGTCCGCGGCATGGGCCTGCGGATACGCGTTGTGTCGCTGCCCCAGGGAAAGGATCCGGACGAATATATTAATTCAGCCGGGCCGGAAAAATTTAAAGAAGCCGTTGCCAACGCGCCCAACGCTCTGGACTATATGCTCCAGACGGCGCTGCGCCAATACGACGGCACGACGCTGGAAGGAAAATCCTCCATTACGGCCATGGTTCTTCCCGTCGTGGCGACCGTAGACAACCGGGTCGTTTTAGACGGCTTTTTAAAGAAAATGGCCAGGCAAATACAAATTGATGAAACAGCTGTCCGCAGCGAATTTAATAAATACGTGGCCAAGCATCCGGAATTAGGCCAGCAGCAAGTCGTCATATCGCCGACAGTGTTTCATGAAAACGCGGCGGCCCGTGGACAAGGCTCCATGGCTGTGGCGGAAGAAAATATTCTGCGCTTCTTATTGGAAAAACCGTCGGCATGCGAACGCATCCGGCAGAAAATCGATATCGCCTTTTTTATGGATGAACGCCGGCGCCGCATATATCAAACTATTTTAGACGTCTACGCCTCGCAGGGGGCCTATGCCAAAGCGGATATTCAGCAGCGCCTGACGCCGGAAGAGGCGGAAGAAGTAGCGCGGATTATGATTTTGCAGGACGTCCCTATGGACGAAGCCGTGCTGATGGATTATGTCAGGCGGTTCCGCTTAGCCGAGCTGCAGAAGCAGTATATCGAGCACAGCCAAAAAGCGACTGCGTACAGCCGCAATAACGACCAGCGGGTTATAGAAGAATTAGCAGCATGCAAGCGAATAAACGAAGAAATCAAGAAGTGGTCTTAGGAGAAAGGAGCTTGTACGTCATGGTAAAAACGACAGATGCAGTTGAAAATACAATAGAAAAGAAAGCCGGCGCGAAGAAAAGTACAGCGAAGAAAGCGCCAAAACGCAAAACAAGTAAGAAAAAAGAACCGGCAAAGCAGATGAGCGAACAAGAACGCCGTGAAATCGTCCTGCAGCACATTAAGCAGCTTCTCCAAACGGGCCAGAAAAAAGGCTGTCTCACGTATACGGAAATCATGAACGTCATGGAAGAGGACGACCTGTCGCCGGAACAAATCGACAAGATGTACGAGCTGTTTGCTGATAAGGGCATCGACATCATCGGCGAAGACGATTCCCTGAACGACAACGACGACCTCAACGTCGATGACGACGGCGAACCCGTTCCCGATCTGCACAACGTCGATTTAAGCGTTCCCGAGGGCATCAATATCGACGACCCTGTCCGCATGTATTTGAAGGAAATCGGCCGGGTACCCCTCCTGTCGGCGACGGAAGAAATCGCGTTGGCTCAGGCTATCGAGCGAGGCAATTCGCCTGACGCGACGGAAGAAGAATTAAAGGCCGGAGCTATGGCCAAGAAAAAACTGACCGATGCGAACCTGCGCCTCGTCGTCAGCATTGCCAAGCGGTACGTAGGACGAGGCATGCTGTTTCTCGACCTCATTCAGGAAGGCAATCTGGGCCTCTTGAAAGCCGTTGACAAATTCGATTACAGCAAGGGCTATAAATTCAGTACCTATGCAACATGGTGGATTCGCCAGGCCATTACCCGGGCTATTGCCGACCAAGCCCGGACGATACGCATTCCCGTCCACATGGTCGAAACGATTAATAAGCTCATCCGCATTTCCCGTCAGCTCCTGCAGGATAAAGGCAGAGAGCCCCTGCCGGAAGAAATTGCCGAAAAGATGGATATTCCCGTAGAACGCGTCCGGGAAATCATGAAGATTGCCCAGGAACCGGTATCGCTGGAAACGCCTATTGGCGAAGAAGAAGACTCCCATTTGGGAGACTTTATCGAAGACTCCGAAGCGATTGCTCCGGACGACGCAGCGTCCTTTATTTTGCTGAAAGAGCAGATTGAAGACGTGTTCTCCTGCCTGACAGACAGGGAACGCAAGGTCCTGTACCTGCGCTTCGGCTTGAAGGACGGCCGCCCCAGAACGCTGGAAGAAGTAGGCCAGCATTTCAACGTCACGCGCGAACGAATCCGCCAGATTGAAGGCAAGGCCCTCAGCAAGCTGCGCAATTGGGGCAAGCGGGAAAAGATTAAAGATTTTCTTTAATCCTTAACTTGACGAGTCTACTTTCTTATCGTATAATTACTTGGTAAGGGTTTTGCCTTACCTTTAGGGCCTATAGCTCAGCGGTAGAGCCCCCGGCTCATAACCGGTTGGTCCCTGGTTCAAATCCAGGTGGGCCCACCAACTGAATCATAGATGCAGGATAGAAGGTTCGGCATCTGAATATAAAACACGGAGGCAGCAAGTGCAGAGAACTTGCTGCCTCCGTGTTTTGCATATGCGATAGAAATATATAGTTAAAGTTACCGAATCATTATCCGCACGGATCAGGCGAGAACTTTTCAGTGGTATATGGGAAATGTTAAAAAAGTAGCGGTAAATTGCAAGTTGAATTTGAACAACCATAATCAGGAAACACACTCACTAGCATAAACTTCATCGAGGAATGCATCAAATAGCTCTGACGGCGTATGGTAGCCCAAAACACGCCGTGGGCGCTGGTTCAGCGTATCTGCCATGTTCAGGATATCCTCATCAGAGAACCGCTCCATGGACATGCCCTTTGGGATGAAATCCCTCAGCAGGCCATTGTGGC
>NZ_NQXW01000022.1:0-41836 GCF_002287425.1 Megasphaera sp. ASD88
CTTAGGAAATTCAGTGGCGATAGCTGCGGGGATCCACCTGTTCCCATGCCGAACACAGCAGTTAAGCCCGCAAACGCCGAAAGTACTTGGGGGGAGGCCCCCTGGGAGGATAGGAAGCCGCTGATTATTATAGGGGTATAGCTCAATTGGTAGAGTAGCGGTCTCCAAAACCGTCGGTTGAGGGTTCAAGTCCTTCTGCCCCTGCCAAAAAGGGATTATATCTGTTAGAGATTTAATCCCTTCCATGACTCGGTAGCTCAGCTGGATAGAGTGACTGACTACGAATCAGTAGGTCTAGGGTTCGAATCCCTACCGGGTCACCATAGCAATGCTACTCGAACACCCTGTCAACATTTTGTTGACGGGGTTTTTGAGTATATTGGGGACAGAATGGTAATTGTAGTAAATCTCTACCTTGTCGCCCGTAATGACGATACGACGGATAAAGGCTTGGAAGGTATCAAGCTTGTATCTGTCGTTTTTCTTTACCATTTCTTTCAAAAAATATTCGACAGCTTCGGCCGTAATCTTAAAGCCTGTATCTAGTTTTGCCGTTTCCAGCTGCGTTTTTAGCTCTGCGAGCTCATCTTCGTACTGGCGGATATTCCGGGCTATGGTGTCGGAAATAATACCGGATTCGACGGCGCGGATCGAATTTTGCAGGCGTTTTTCTATATCGCCGATGAGCACTTCTAAGCGCTTGACTTCTGCGGCCTGCGGGGCGTTTTCCTGCGCTTTGACGGCCTGTTCGGCAATGCAGTGTAGCGCTTCCGGACTGCTGAGTATCTGTATAGTCGTATCAAGGACGAGGCTTTCCAGTTTGTCGCGGTTTACGCTGCGCGACGAGCAGACGATTTTTTCCCGGCGAGCTTTTTCTTTGCTATTATTTTTGCTGGAACAGCGGTAATAGTGATACATTTCGCCGCTGCGGGAACGGCCGGCCATACCCGTCATGGCCATGCCGCATACGCCGCAGTAGATTTTACCTGTCAGGGCATACGCATCGGGGCGTCTGCGCCAAACAACTTCTTGTCCGGATTTCTTTTTGCGGGCATTGAAAATAGCTTGGGCAGCCTGGTACGTCGCATCGCTGATAATCCGCGGCGCGAAGTCTGGGTATTCCGTGCCGCCCCATGAAAATGTACCTGTGTAAATTTTATTTCTCAGTACGCGGCTCAGGCTGTTGCGATTAAATCGAGTTCCCATCGTCGTGCGGTAGTTGTGCTCATTTAAGTAGTCGATAATCTGGGGAACGGTTTTGCCGGCAATGAATTGCTTGTAGCTGGCGGTGACGGCCGCGGCACCGGCGGGATCTATGGCAAGAGTGCCGTCTTTTTTGGTGCGGTAGCCGAGTGGAACTAAGCCGCCGGTCCATTTTTTCTCAAGCAGATTGTCGGTCATGCCGCGCGTGACTTTCTGGGACAGCTCGGCGCTGTAATACTCGGCGTACCCTTCGATGACCGATTCTAGGATAATGCCGCTCGGATCGTCGCGGATATTTTCTTTAGCCGATAACACCCGAACGCCGTTTTTCTTTAGCTTGTTTTTGTAGACGGCGCTGTCGTAGCGGTTTCGGGAAAAGCGGTCGAGTTGGTAGACGAGGACATACTCAAAGACGCCCTTCGCGCTATCGGCGATCATGCGCAGAAAGTCGGGCCGTTTATCGGTTCTGGCGCTCATGGCGCGGTCGATGTACGTGCCGACGATTTTGATGTCGTTCGCATCAGCAAAAGCGGTGCATTCGCGGATCTGGCCTTCGATGGATTCTTCGCGTTGCTTGTCGGACGAAAAACGGGCGTAAATAACAGCTAATTTAGACATAAAAATAAGCCTCCTTTATGTATGGTGGATAAAGGGGCTCATATGCTATAATAATAGACGTAATCAGCCCCTTATAAGCTGGGTAGATGATTATATTTGCCGATACGGTACTGGTAATACCTTCGGCGCTTCCCGCATCCTGCTGGTAACAGGGTGCGGGATTTTTTTATTTTCTTCAAAGGTTACAGTTAAATATTTGGATTAAAATATCTGTTATATGCTTTGTAAAATACGAAATTGGCTGCGTTATATGAAGGACTTCCATATCTACACATACTTTGCATGTTTATTTCTAAAGGATCAATAGTTACAGAATTTCCGCGAACGGTTCCATTCATATGGTATATTTCAAGTTTTTGAGGACGCCACGTTATGCCGGTATTTAAGTTTATTTGGCGAGCGAAGTCATCGTAGTCTGGGTATTTGATTACCAATTTTTCAAAGCTTCGATTTAAATCGTAAGTATAGGTATTGTGATATACGGTGATATTATCTTGGTTATAATATACTGCATATGCTGTAGCATTAATTGCATAAAATGGAGGGGCATATCTTATAACACAGATAGAATCGCTATCTATGTATTCTTCTTGTTGTGCTCCAGAATGTACTAAAACATACTTCGATGGATTAGCTCTTATTTCATCTATGGATATAGCAGAAATTATAGATATATTTACTAATACGGTTATAAGAGTCATGATGCAGAAAATTATCTTTTTCATACTGTCTCCTTAGAATAACTCCCCATTAAAATAAACACCATATAATCCACTGGCGATAGAGTAATCAAGAGAACGCATATCTGCGATCATTGTTTTTTCATATCCGTGCAGTTTTAAAGGTGTAATGTCTTTGCCTGAAAAATTGAATACCTTAAAATTATATTTGTGAACTTTTACGCCGGAATCTAATGCTTTTAACTGGTTGACAAAATATTCCGGCATTGCCCGCGCTTCCGGCTTTGACATAACTAATTCTGTCAAACTTTTGGCGCTACGTTCTTTGTTATAAGTAAAATCATAATCACATGTGGTAATCATTTGGCCATTATTAAATACTTGATATATTTGGGTTTTAATCGTCGCCGTAGCATCTGTATTAGCAATCAGTTTTGTATTGCTGTAATCACAGTATCCATTACCGCCAGTAGATTCAGAAATGATGATATATCTTTCAGGATTGCTTTCTAATTCTGTCTTAGAAATAGCGAAGGCAGAAATAGCATTAAAAATTAGCATTAATGATAGAAATAATGTAGCCACTCTTTTCATGGTATTCACATTCCTTTCAGTTTAATAAATTGCACGGGTATACCACGGCTATTTGCCAAGTCATAAATACTACAACCTGGATTATCTTTTATATAACTATCGTGTAGAAGTAATTCGACTGCAAAGGTATTTGCCTGTCGCTCAATTTTTCCGATGCTATATAAGGTATACGCGCTTAGAAATGGCGTATTGACTTTAGCATGAAGTATTGCATGCCCCAATTCGTGGGCGCATATGAATCCTTTCAATTCTTCAGGCGCATTTTCATTAATATGGATTGTCTTCATCCTAAAGTGGGCGTCGAAATATCCTAAAATGCTACCCAGATTTTCATATACAATGAGTATATCTAGTTCTGACGACAATTTAAACGGGTCATTTGTTTTATATTTTTTGGATAACTTTTGTACTGTGCTTTTTATATCCACTCGTTACCACCTATTTCTTGTACTTCTTAGGCGTAAATTTTTCCTTTGCTCGTATTTTTGCTAAACGGACAGAACTTTCAATAGAAGCGCGAAGTAATTCTTTGGTTTCTTCATCCATTTCCGTATCACCATTAAACATAGCCATTCCATCAGAGTTCATATCATCTAATATTTCTTGTAATCTTTTCTGAATATCACGTTCGTTTTTTGCAGATAACTGAGTGGTATTATTTGTTTTTCTTTCAACTAAATCTGCTTTACTGATTCCAAAATAATTAGCCATCATTTCGATTTTGTCTATTCTGGGATATTTTTTTCCATTTAGCCAATCGGAAAACGTCGAATATACAAATCCTAGATCATTACAAATATCTTTTCGGCTTTTTCCGTGTAGGTCCATATAGTATTTTATATTCTTTGCCATAATTTCTTTATTACCTAGGTCACTCATTTTGATGTCCTCCGATTAGTATTATATCTATATATTACGCTTAAAGAATAAAAAAATCAAGATTTTTTGGAAAAAATTACGCTTTTAGTGTTGACGAAACGCTTAAAGCGTAATATAATAACCTCGTAACCAGAGGAGGTGGTATAGATGGCGATTACATTAAAAGCTGCCCGGGTGAATAAAAATCTAACCCAAAAAGAAGCGGCAGCACTGATTGGCATTAGTGTTGAGACACTTGTAAATTATGAAAAGGGGCTGTCGTTCCCTAATGTTCCTATTATTAAAAGAATTGAAAACGTATACGGTTTACAATATTCAGATATTATTTTTTTGACATAAAATTACGCTTAAAGCGTATTTTAAGAAAAGGAGGAACACACTATGAAAATTATCATCGACGGGACACCGCAAGAACTTAAAGAATTTCTGTTGTCGGCACTTTACGACGACAGGATGCCAGCACAACAGAAGCGCGCAGAGAATCCAGAATTGAGGAAGCTTGCCGAAGCTCTTGCTGGTGGCGTCAGGAAATGCTGTGAGAAGGAGCAACGTGATGGAACAATTTATTAGAGACATCATCGAATACTTCCGCGACCCAGAGAATGTGGAGGCCTTCGAGGAGTGGCTAAAACACCAGCAGGAGGACGGTGACAAGCCATGACCTACACCTACGCGGATTACGTCCGCGACCACGGCAAAGCGCCGCGCAGGTACATCGCCCGCGGCGGCCGGCGGCGGACAGTATTTACGAAACCGTGCGATGGCCCCGTCCGCTGATGCGGTACTGGCGGCGGCACACGTGGGACGGCAAGCCCGTGCGGCTGCCAAACGGGAGAGTTTTAAAGAAAGGTGATACGGTGTGATAGACAACATCGATGTTACTACGATTTCCAAACCTGCCCAGGCGGGACCGTGGCTTGTCTGCACAGATATGACAGCTATTGAGTTGCCAGACGGCAGAGTACTGACGATTAAAACGTATGAAAGGCAGTGAATGACTTGAATAAAAACGAAAAAGCCGCTCAGCTCGATGAGCGGGGCGACTACAAGATGATTGACCGGGCGGCCGGCGTAGCATTTTCAAACTTGCAAAAGCCTGCCGTACCGGCGTGGGTTAATAAAGATCCGATTACGGGCGATACGAAGTACTATCCAGTTCCCAATCCGGAAACGTTCAACGGTTTGTCGGTCAAGAACTGGCAGTACGTTATGCAGCTGGAAGAGGACGCCCGTAAACTGCAGGGGTTAGCACTGTTTCTCGGCGGGCTGCTTGTATTGTTCACAGTCGTGGCCTGTATCATGTATCAGGCTGGATGGATTATTCACTAGGAGGTATCTATGAGACAGACCAAAATGGGCATGCTGCACGCACTGTATGCGGATAACCCGGCTTGCACCAATGCCGAGGCCTGCGAACTGTTGGGCATTGACAGCCAGATGCTGCGGACAATGAAAAACCGCCTGAAGAATCAGGGATATATACACGTCGAGGATAACGGCGAAGTGACGATTCTCAAGCCGTATACGCGCGGCGTGTCGACGCCGAACAACTTCAAAGCCGACGTCTACTATGAAATGGTAGACGCCTACATGGAAGATTTTCGGCAGCAGTCCACGTTTAACGACAGGCTGGCCGTCGGTCGGGAAATCCGGCTGATTTTGGAAAAACTGTAAAGGAGGTGATGTGTATGGGCGACTGCAAGGGCTGCCCGCACGAAGGGTACTGCATACCCGACGACTGCGGGCTGCTCAACAAAAAAGAACCGCCCCCTGTTAGCGCAGAAGGCGGCTCGCTATATAAAACTGTAACCGTATTTACTGTATCACAGAAAGGACGATGATGCAATATGAAACTCGTATACGTAGCCCATCCGTACGGCGGCGATGAGAAAAACGCCCAGGCTGTAAAACAGATTATCGAAGACTTAACGGAAGGGAGTCACCCATTGCTTGCGAATCACACGATAATCGCGATGCACACGCCTGACGGCATACCCTCGATAGAGCTTTTGCAGGCTGTTTACGTATCGCCGATCCATCAGCAAGGCTTTATGTACGAAGGTACGCCGTATCTGGCGGGGCTGCAGAAATGCTTGGAGCTGCTTAGGCGCTGCGACGTCTTGCTGCTGTGCGGCGATTGGCAGAACTCGAAAGGCTGTCTGGCTGAATTTGGGTTTGCTATGGCACGAAAGATGCCGATTGTATTTGAAAACATTAATAATTATTACGAATTGATTTAAGGGAGGATACCTAATATGGACTTAAATGTGAACGTAAATGGGACGGTAAAAGTAGTATTGGACACGGCGTTTGATATAGAAAAATTGGCGGCTATGTTGGTGGGAACCCTTGCCTCGCCGGTAGAGCAGCAGCGTGGCGAAGAAAAGCCGGCTAAGAAGCAGCGTGCGGCTAAGGCGGCGAAAGCAGAACCGGCGGAACCAGTCGCAGCGGAACCTGCTGCGGCGCCGGAGCCGAAGAAGGACGAAGCGCCCGTGAAAGAACCCTTATCGGAAGAGGAAGTAACGGCACTCCGAAAAGCAGTTGCTGACTTTATTCATGCCGACGAAGGAAACAAGATGAAGGTAAAAGACTGGCTGACTGCGCATCATCTTAGTCGGGTACCGGATATTACGAAAGACCTGCTGGCCGAATTTAACGCCTTCGTAGGAGCCGAATAATGGCTGCCCATGCCATGCTGTCCGCGTCGTCATCGAGCCGGTGGCTGGCTTGCCCGCCGTCGGCCCGCATTGCGGCAGCCTATCCGGATAGAAGTTCATCATATGCTGAAGAAGGGACGCGGGCGCATGCGCTGGCGGAAGATGCCCTTACTAGTTATTTAGCAAACGGCTGGGACGATGTACACGACGTAGCGGCGCCGGACAGTACCGCGGAAATGGTAGAAGCGGTACAGAAATACGTCGACATCTGTATTGAAAAAATCGTAGCTGCCCGCAGCGCGTCGCCCGATGCGCAGATACTGGTGGAACAGCGGCTGGACTTTTCCGACTGGGCGCCGGAGGGCTTCGGGACGGGCGATATGGTGATCGTCTCGGACGACAGCCTGGAAGTCGTGGATTTAAAATACGGCGAAGGCGTCCCGGTATCGGCAGAAGGTAATACGCAGATGCGGCTGTATGCCCTAGGGGCGGTTGCCGCATTTCAGATGCTGTACGCCTTTGACGATGTGCGTATGACGATTGTCCAGCCCCGTCGCGATTCGGTTACGTCAGATTGCTTGTCTGTCGACGACTTGCTGGCTTGGGGCGACAGCATACGGGCTACGGCGCGGCTGGCTTATGACGGCAAGGGAGCGTTTTGCGCCGGCCCGCACTGCCGGTTCTGCCCGGCCCGTATGCGCTGCCGTACGCTGGCAGACTATATGCTGGAAGAGATACAGGAGGGACGTATGCCGGAGAACTTAACCGATGCCGAAATTGCCGGCATCGTACTAAAAGCCAAGGCCATCAAGTCCTGGCTGGACGGCGTGGAGGCCTACGCGCTGCATCACGCCCTGCAAGGGAAAGAGTGGCCGGGCTTGAAACTAGTTGAAGGGCGGCGGAAACGGACGATTACGGACGAACACGCCGCGGCCATGATTTTAATGGACGAAGGACATTATGTTGCCGCAGAGATATACAAGCCACAGGAACTGCAATCCCTGACGGCCTTGGAAAAACTGGTCGGGAAGAAACGCTTGGCCGAATTATTGCAGCCGGTCATCCAGACGGCGGAAGGCAAGCCGACACTGGTACCGGAAGCCGATAAGCGGCCGGCCATGCGAATTATGGATGAATTTGACGATACATTATTAGAGGAGGACTAACCATATGAATTCTGTACGCATTACCACGGGAAAAGTACGCCTTAGCTACGCCAACATCTGGGCGCCGAAATCCTTTGACGGGCAGCCGGAAAAATATTCGTGCTCGCTTATCATCCCGAAATCGGATACGAAGACCGTTGGCCGTATTCGCGAAGCCATTAAAACACTGCTGGCGGATAAGGACGTGCAAACGAAATTAGGCGGCAAGACGAAAGGCCTTAAAATGCCGCTGCGCGACGGCGATACGGACCGTGAAGACGATCCGAACTATGCCGACTGCTATTTCATCAACGCTTCGGCGGCGCCAGAACACCGGCCACTGATCTTAGACCGGGATAAAAACGAGGTGCTGGACCAGAGCGAAGTCTATTCCGGCTGCTACTGCCAGGCGTCTATCTCCCTGTACGCCTTTAACTCCAACGGCAACAAGGGCATCGGCTGCGGTCTAAGAGGTATCCGCAAGCTGGCTGACGGCGAACCGCTCGGCGGCTCTGTCGTGACCGCCGATGAGTTCGACGATGACGACATCGACGATACGGACGATATTTTTTAGGAGACGCATATGACAACACTGGCAATAGATTTGGAAACGTACAGCGATAACCCCATACAGTACGGCGTGCACCGCTATGTCGATACGCCGGCCTTTGAAATACTGCTCTTGGGATACGCTTTCGACGACGAGCCGGTGAAAGTCGTGGACTTGACGAAGGAAGGAGTGCCTGCCCGTGTGCGGCAGGCACTTTTTGACAGCAGCATCACGAAAACGGCCTTTAACGCTAACTTTGAAATCACCTGCCTGCGCACTCTGTACCCGGATATGCCGGACACATCGTGGGAATGCAGTAGCGTGTTGGCCCTGTATAACTCACTGCCGACGGGGCTGGCCAACGTGGCCAAGATTTTAAAGCTTGGCGACGACCAGCAAAAAGATACGCGCGGCAAGGCGCTGATTCGGTATTTCAGCCTGCCCTGTAAGCCGACGAAAGCCAACGGCGGACGGACGCGGAATATGCCGTCCGACGCACCGGATAAATGGGCCGAGTACATCGAGTACAATCGGCAGGACGTCGTCGTCGAACGGGCGATCCGGCGCCGGCTGCTGGTCATGAAACCGCCGGAGGCAGAACACCGCCTGTGGCTGCTGGACCGGAAAATCAACGATGCCGGCTGCGCTGTGGATCAGACGCTGGTCTCTCACGCCATTCAAATGCATGATGCCTACCGCGAGCGGCTGCTGACAGAGGCGGCTGCACTGACCGGACTGGATAACCCAAACAGCGTGCCGCAGCTTTTGAACTGGGTAGAGTCACGGCTGGGCCGGGAGGTAGAGGGGCTTGCTAAAAAGAAAGTGGCCGAATTGCTGGCGGGGGATATACCGGCAGACGTGCGGCGCATGCTCCGGATACGGCAGCTGCTAGGAAAGACTAGTATCAAAAAGTACAACGCCATGGACCACAGCGTGGCCCACGACGGCCGCATCCATGACTTGTTCCAGTTTTACGGCGCGTCGCGCACGGGCCGCTGGGCCGGCCGTAACGTACAGCTGCAGAACCTGCCGCGAAACAGCCTGGCCGATTTAGATACGGCCCGCCGTATCGTGCAGGACGGCGACCTGGATACGCTGGAGCTGCTGTACGATAACGTGCCGGATACGTTGTCCCAGCTTATCCGTACGGCGCTGGTGCCGTCGCCTGGGAAGCGGTTCATCGTAGCCGACTTTTCGGCCATTGAAGCCCGCGTCATCGCATGGCTGGCCGGTGAACAGTGGCGCATGGAGGTCTTTGCCAACGGCGGCGACATTTACTGCGCGTCAGCTTCAGCCATGTTTCACGTGCCCGTTGAAAAACACGGCGTCAACGGCCACCTGCGGCAAAAAGGCAAGGTCGCGGAACTGGCGCTGGGGTACGGCGGCGGTCCGCCGGCGCTGATCCAGATGGGCGCTCTGGCTCAGGGCCTGTCAGAGGATGAGCTGCCAGACATCGTAAAAAAATGGCGCAAGGCGTCGCCGGCTATCGTGCGGTTTTGGTACGACGTGGACAACGCGGCAAAACAGGTTATCCAAACCGGCAGGCCCCAGCGGCTGAAGCAATGCAATGTGCGGCTGCGGCGCGCACACGGCGCCCTGCTTATCGAACTGCCCAGCGGACGCCATCTGGTATATATCCATCCGCGTATTGGCACGAACCGTTTCGGGCGTGACTCCATTACCTACATGGGAACGGAACAGAACAGCCGGAAATGGGCGCGGCTGGAAACGTACGGAGGCAAGCTCGTCGAAAACATCGTGCAGGCCGTAGCCAGGGACTGTCTGGCCTATGCAATGGCAAAGCTGGACGAAGCGGGATACAAGATCGTCATGCACGTACACGACGAAGTGATATTGGAAATGCCCAAAGGCGAAGGGAGTCTCGAAGACGCCGTCCGTATCATGACGCAGAACGCGGACTGGAATCAAGGACTTATCTTGAACGCCGACGGGTTTGAATCCGACTATTATAAAAAAGATTAGGAGGAATCGACATCATGGAAGTTACAAAACACCAATTACAACAACAGGTTGATTTTGCTAAAGGGATTTTGGATATATTGCAACGCCAAGAAACCAACATACCCGAGGAACGCGTAGCCGACGCGAAGAGCGCGGAAGCGTACTGCGAGTTAGTCATCAAAAGCTGTGAGCTGGCCGCCGAATTGCTGGATATGGAAGCGGCTGCCAAGAAACCGCAGCCGGCAGCGGATACTGCCACGAAGACGGAGGAACCGGCTGAAAAGCCAAAACGGCCGCGCAAGAAAAAGAAAGAAGAACCGGCGCCGGAACCCGCAGTGGAGCCGGCTGCCGATGATCTGGACGACCTGTTTTAAAGGAGGGATGCGCTATGCAGGTATTGGGGTATGCCCACATAGACCGGCTGTACGAGGTCGTACAGCGATATGACAACTGGTATGGCTGCGATACGTATTATGCCTCGCAGCTACACGTTGCCTGCGGCTGCGAATTTAAAACGGCATGGCAAGCCGGTTCCATGTTCCGCATCAACGAAGGCGATATATATACTTGCCCACGGTGCGGCAAACGGTTGGTGCGCCGTACGGCGAGCCGCCCGTGGGGACAGCATGCGTTTTACCAGACCCATCGGAACCGTCTGGTTCCGATAGATATGCAGTTTCGGGTTCTTGCGTATAAGCGGTGGGTCGACCTGGAAGTAAAATATCACGCTGTACGATGCACCGGAGAACATCTGCAGGTTTCCATACATCCGCTGCGCACCACTTGCACGTTCACCGTGCGAGCGGATATCGGCCGGCAGGTGCTGCAGGTGATTTCTAAAGGCAAGGATTTGCAGCCCGATGAATACTATGTAACGGATATCGACCCGGTACGGAATCCGGATTGGCCGGAGGGTACGCCGCTGCGCCATCTTAGCCCGGAATCCTACGCACCACAGCACCGGCGCGAAGTGATGCAGGTATTTACTATATGGCGGCAAGAAGTAGAGCGGCGGCTTGCCAAAAAACTGGGCTACCGTGTCCCTTCCCTATACACAGGGACGAGCCTTGCCAGCGGGTACGGGCTGCTGTTCACGCCGCTGCAGAACATCGCCTGGCGGCTGGCGGCGCCGACTGCGCCGAACTATGACCGGAAGCAGTGGCACGGCGTCCGCAGCGGGGAACGCGAAGAGCTGTTCTGCCGCGTGCTGGAACAGACGAGGGCCGGGAAAGACTATGCGAAGGCGCTGGGCGATGTATTTCACCTGCCGCAAAAGCCGTCTGTGCGAAAAGCCCTGCGGACAGGCAGCCCGTTTGCCGTCGTACGGCTTGCCGCAGCGCATCGTATTACATCCGACAGCAATCACGTACTGCGGCTGGCTCCCATGCTGGGGGGCATTTCCGGCACCCGGTATTACAGCCCAGAATTGTGGAATGACACGGAGGCGGTAACTTTCCTGCATATCCTCGCCGTGCGGTACGGCATGGCCAGCGTGTACGCGCTGCTTCGGCAGCGGTATCTATCGGATACGTTTCGCATGTACTGGCAGTTAAACCATCATAACCGGAAATCGCTGTGGGAGGGGCCGCGCGTGAAGATGCGCGACCTGCACGACGCCGTGATGGCCCTGCACGACCGGCAGACCATCGAAAATCAGGCCATCGAAATCACCAGGGTCATGGCAGCGCTGCAGCACCGAGTCGGCCCTTACGAGTTTTATATACCAGAGACGACGCATCAACTCGTGGATATCAGCAACGCGCTGCATAACTGTGTCAAATCTTACGCGCGCCGAGCCGTTGCCCACGACTGCATTATCGTAGGCGCCCGGAAAAACGGCAGGATTGTCGCCTGCGTTGAGGTACGAGGCGGGGCAATCCGGCAAGCGAAGCTGCAGCACAATGCGCCGGCGTACAAAGACGCCGCCTTTAACGCGGCCCTGGGCCTATGGACCCGTCGGCACCATCTGCAGCCCTGCGATTACGATATGATACCGCCGGAACCGTACGTGCAGAAAGCCGTGTAGCCTATGGGTATCGCACACGATTTGTCTTTTACGATTGCCGTAGGCGCCGGCCGCTGGGCGAAGACCTGGCGCAATACAGAAACTACCTGGTCCGCATTTTTAGCCCGTATCCGGGAGACCGTACGGACCGGGGAGACCGTGGCCGAGTATAAGGCCATGTCCAAGGCCGATAAGGACGCGAAGAAAGACGTCGGCGGGTTTGTAGGCGGCACGCTCCAGGGCGGCCGCCGCCTGCAGACGCATGTCGTATCCCGGCAGCTGGTAAGCCTTGACGCGGATAATCCCGGCAAGGATTTCTTGTTTGACGTAGATCTTGCGCTGGGCAACAGCGCCTGGGCCGTGTACTCGACGCACAGCCACCGCCCGGAATCGCCGCGTCTGCGCCTGATTATCCCGTTAACCAACCCCGTATCACCGGACATGTACCAGGCTATCGCCCGGCGCATCGCCGCGGACGTCGGCATCGACCAGTTTGACCCGACGACGTATGACGTACACCGCCTCATGTACTGGCCGAGCTCGCCCCAGAATGGAGAGTACGTTTTCCAGTACAACGACGCGCCGGCACTGGACCCGGATACGGTGCTGGCCCGGTATCATGACTGGCAGGACGCCGCCGAATGGCCTGTCGGCGCGGCAGAGGTACGGGCGCGCAAGCTGACGGCCAAGAAGCAGGGAGACCCGCTGACGAAGCCGGGGCTGATCGGCGCCTTTAATCGGGCCTATACCATAAGTGAGGCCATTGATGCGTACTTGTCCGGCGTGTATGAGCCGACGGTACACGAGGACCGCTATACCTACGCGGCCGGCAGTACGGCCGCCGGGCTGGTCCTGTATGACGGCGTGTTTGCCTACAGCCATCACGGGACGGACCCCGCCAGCGGCAAGCTGTGCAACGCCTTTGACCTGGTGCGCATCCACCTGTTCGGCGAGAAAGACGCCGATACGGACGAGAGCGTACCGATTAATAAGCGGCCATCCTTCCTGGCCATGGCCGAGCTGGCCGGACACGATAAGCGGACGGTTCACGAGCTGAACCGGGAAGAACTCAAGGAACTGCGGGAACAGTTTGACGACGCGGAACTGATAGACGGCGAAGACTACGACGACAGCTGGCTCGATGATCTGGAACGCGGCCAGGGGAAGAACGCGGCCATTAAGCCGACGGCAGAAAACTTTATCTTAATCCTGACGCACGACAAGTTTCTGAAGGACAAGTTCGGCCTCGACGAGTTCAGCCATCGTATTCTCTTAAAAGCGGACCTGCCGTGGCACAAGGTCAAGGATGGCGCCATCTGGCGCGACGCCGACGATGCGAGCCTGCGCAACTACCTGTCAAAATATTACCGTTTGACCGGCCGGGGCGTCATCGACGACGCCTTGACGGAGGTCATCAGCCGGAACCGGTTCCACCCTGTACGGGAGTACCTACAGGGCCTTACGTGGGACGGTACGCCGCGGGCCGAGACGTTGTACGTCGACTATCTGGGCGCGGAAGATTCGGCATATACGCGGATGGTTACGCTGCAGCACCTAAAGGCCGCCGTGGCCCGCGTACTGCACCCGGGCGTGAAGTTTGACCCGTGCCTGGTCCTCAGCGGGCCGCAGGGCATCGGCAAGTCTACGATACTGGCCAAGCTGGGGCGGCAGTGGTTCAACGACAGCATCGTCAGCCTGCAGGGAAAAGACCCGATGGAGCAGCTACAGGGAAGCTGGATCATCGAGCTGTCGGAAATGCAGGCGACAAATAAGTCGGAAAACGACCAGATTAAAGCCTTCATCAGCCGGCAGGTCGATAAGTTCCGGGCGCCTTACGGAAGACGTACAGAAGAATTTCCCCGGCAGTGCGTATTCGCCGCGACGACGAATGACTACGTATTTTTGAAAGACCGCACGGGAGGCCGCCGCTTTTGGCCGCTGTTTGTCCGCGGCGGCGGCCGACTGACCGTATTGCAGCTGACGCCTACTATCATTGACCAGATTTGGGCCGAGGTATACGAGTCCTACAAGCAAGACTCGAATCTACAGCTGACGCCGGAGATTGCGGCTATTGCGGCGGAGCTGCAAAAAGCCCACACGGAAGGCAGTGAAAAGGCCGGTATGATAGAGGATTACCTGTCTAAAAAACTGCCGGAGGACTGGGGTACATATGACCTGTATGACCGTCGTGCGTATTTGGAAGAGTACGACGACAAGGACCCCAGGGCCGCTGTGGTGCGGGACCGTGTATGCGTCCTTGAAATTTGGTGCGAGGCCATGAACGGGACGCGGGCCGCGATGACCAATGCCATTGCCCGGGAGCTAAACGGGCTGATGCAGTCCATGGACGGCTGGGAGCCGCACCGGTCGAAAAGCGGCAATCTTCGGTTCGGAAATCTCTACGGATTGCAGCGTGCCTATGTGCGCGTGAAATAAACAATCCGATAAAATCCGACGTAATTTTCAGGCCCTTCAGGTGTAAACAGAAAGGCCCAGGTGTAAACAGAGTATAGGGTGTAAACGATGTAAACGGATTTTTTGCATTTTTTGCAAATTAGGCGATTTAGGCCGGAAGTGTAAACGGAAAAAATTTGCGATTACACCCTCCGTTTACACCTTGCGGCGCATGGTTATGCCTGTAAACGGGCACTGTAAACGATGTAAACCATTATTATATTAATATTTTTTATTAGACTAGTTAGACGCGCGAGGGGTTTACGGTGTTCCGGTCTAATCCGCCTAATCCATAAAAGTATATAGGCGAGGTAAAAATCGTTTACACCCCTCTGGCGCGTTGGAAAGGAGTGTCTCTTTGAAATGAACACATTGGAAAAAGACTTAGAACAGAAACTAGTCCGGGAAGTAAAACGGATCGGTGGCTGGGCGCTGAAATTTACCAGCCCCGGGCAGGCGGGTGTACCGGACCGGATACTGCTTTTCCCCGGTAAGGTATATTTTGTAGAGCTCAAGGCGCCGGGCCACACCTTGCGGCCATTGCAGGAACAGGTCATCCGCCGAATGCGAAATCTGCAGCAGAAGGTCTTTACCGTATCCAGTGCCGATGAGCTGGAATGGCTGATCCAGTTTATCAAGGACGACCGATACCGCGTAACGCAGGAGGTGCTGTAATGCAGTTCCGGCCGCACCCGTACCAGCAGGAGGCTGTCTCCCGTATGATACGGCACGGCCATTACGGCCTGCTGCTGGATATGGGCCTTGGCAAAACCGTGTCTGTCTTGTCGGCTATTGCGGCATTGCGGTTTGACTACTGCATGATTGGCAAGACGCTGGTCATTGCGCCGCTGAAAGTGGCGGAAGATACGTGGCAGGCAGAGGCGCGGAAATGGGACGGCCTGCAGGAGCTGACGTTTTCTACGGTTCTGGGCAGCGAGGAGAAGCGAAAAGACGCTTTGCAGGCGCGCGCCGATGTCTACGTCATCAACCGGGAAAACGTGGCGTGGCTGGCCGAACAGTACCGTTACAAACTGCCCTTTGACGTATGTGTCGTCGACGAGAGCAGCAGCTTTAAGAATCCGTCGTCGCGGCGATTTAAGGCCCTTCGCAAATGTTTGGGAAGTTTTAAGCGCGTCTATATCCTGACGGGAACGCCGTCGCCTAACACGCTGATGGACTTGTGGGCGCAGGTGTACTTGTTGGACCGCGGCGAGCGGCTGGGGCGGACGATTACGGCGTACCGCCAGCAGTATTTTCTTCCCGGGCAGTCTAATGGCCACGTCGTGTATAACTGGCGGCTGCGGGACGATGGGGCGAAGCAGGCGATTTACGACCGCATACAAGACATTTGCATGAGCCTGTCGGCAGCCGATTACCTGCAGCTGCCGCCGCGTATCGACAACGTCGTACCCGTATCGCTAGGCGCCGGTATGGCCGCGTACAAACGCATGAAACACGATTTAGTCGTGGAGCTTCAAGGCAAAGAGATTACGGCGGCCAACGCGGCCGTATTGTCCAACAAGCTGCTGCAGATGGCCAACGGCAATTTGTACGAGGACAGCGGGAATCGCGGCTATTCCTTTTTGCATCAAGAAAAGCTGAGGAAGCTGAAAGACATTGTTGATGAGAACGACGGCCGGCCCGTACTGGTATTTTATGCGTTCCAGCACGACCGGATCAGCATTGAACGGTATCTGGGCGAGCAGGTGGAAGAGCTGGACGGCGCGGATACGGTGCGCCGGTGGAACGCCGGGGAGATACGCGTGCTGCTGGCGCATCCGGCGAGCTGTGCTTACGGCTTAAACCTGCAAGCCGGCGGCAATATCATCGTATGGTACGGCCTGACGTGGAGCCTCGAATTGTATCAGCAGGCGAACGCCAGACTATACCGGCAGGGGCAGACGAGGCCCGTTATCATACACCACCTGGTGGCGCAGGGGACGATTGACGAACAGGTTATGGCGGCCCTGCAGCGGAAGAAAACCGGGCAGGACGAGTTATTGCGAGCGATAAAAGCGCACTTAAAGGAGTGATGGAAATGGTAACCTTAGAAGATAAATTGATGCAGTTAGTCATGAAGTGGTATTTGAAGGGCGATACGAGAGTGGTCGCCGGGCCTGCGCCAGACGGCAGAACCTTGATTTCTGATGCGAAAGTTGCCGTGCTGCTTACGGCGCACCCGTTTAACTTAGAACAGCTGGTACAGCCTAACGGGGACGTAGTCTCGGAAGAAAGCGTTAAAAAGCTTCTGCCGGCCAGGGAACTGAAAGGCGAAAACCGGTTGATACCAACAGGGCTTAAGTGCAGCGACCAGGGCTGTACAGGTATCCAATATGTAGACTCAGCAGGCGAAACTTGGTACGTCGATGAGAAGTTTGTAAAGCAGCTGATGCCGTTGAAGAATATGCCGGCTATGCCGTATGTAGCCAGCGTAGGGAAAGGATTCGGCATCGTATATTTTGTGGAAGAGCCGGCGGGGATACTGTACGGGTTCTGCGCGTCCCTTAACGGGAAGTTCAAGAAGCATTTTGACGGCAGTTATGTGAAAAGGCAAGGGGAGTGATGTGCAATGCGTTTATCGAATCAGGCGCGGCGGCATATCGCCGTCAATGCCGCCGTTGCCAGTACGCAGGTTTTAATTTACCAGGCGTTGCATGACCGGTACGGCTTCGGCCGCGGGCGGTTTGCTAAAATCGATGCGGCCGTCGACGAGTACAGCCGGCATATTAACCATGACGGAGACCGGTACAGCGCGTATCGAAACGTGATGGACGACGCCGGAGTGGATAATCGGCTGAAGCAGGATTATATTCATTGGCTGAAAAAATCCCTCGGCATTAGCGGTACAGACGAAAATAAGGGCGCCGAAGCCGGCATGGATTATACGTACACGCTGATGCTGTATGCGCTATACGACAAGTTCGGGTTTCGCCGCGAGCGGCTGCGGTGGCTGCAGAAAAAGCTAAAGTTTTACGCCCGGCTTATCCTCGACGGCGAAGTCATGATACCGGAGTTTATGAAGTGCATGACATTAGAGTGCGGGCAGAAGTTTGAGAACCTTGAGTCGTGGGAGAAAAAATACGGGGAGTTGAGAATTTATGGATAACGTAGAAGTGAATTGCAATACGTGCGTGTACGCCCATTGTCATAGCAAGGATTACCCTTGCTGCGAATGTAATCCGCATACGTTAGACCGATGGGCGGGGCTGAAGATGTTCGGTGTTGAGTTTGGGACTGACGGGCCGAGGAAAGCAGAAAAGAGGTAAGAAATTGACAGCAAAGGAATATTTGAATAGGGTGCGGCGGCAGAATTACGTGGTAAAGCAGGCGGAGCGAGAATTAACGGCTGTACGGGCGGACATTTTAACGCTGGAATCCGCAAGTTTATCGGAAAAAGTGTCCGGTACGCGCGAATCGGATCTGTCTGATAAATATATTAAACTGGAAAAGTATTTCGATACGGTTATTTCCGAATGGAACAAACTCATCGACATGCGGGTAAAAGCTAAAGCGATGATTGCATTGTTGCCAGATGAAACGCAGCAGGCGGTTTTATACGCACGGTACATTAACTGCATGGAATGGGAACAAGTCGCAGCGGATATGCACTATAGTTGGAAACAGGTTTTCAGGATACACGGTAGGGCGCTCAATTCTTTTTCGCGTATCCATGCAAATTTTTTATTGCGGCGTAGAGATGACATGGAATGACACTCGCAAAGTGCATATAATGGTAGTGTGAAGTTTTGAGATAAAGGGACTTTGCCGGCAGGCCGATTGATGTAATGGACTTGCCGGTGGGTCTCTTTTTTGTTTGCCGGAAACGGGGGTGCGCCTGATGTGTCCTATTTACAGCTGTAAGTATAATAAGCGCGGCGCGTGCCGCATCGGGCGCAAGCCCTGCGGGTTAGATGCCTGCGATTTTTACGTAAAGCCTGTAGACAATCGGACATCGCTCAATCATGGGCCGGTAAAATCTCGAAACCGGCATAGATTTTTTAAGTAAACGTAGGCGCATGGTGTAGCGGCAGCATAGCGGTCTCCAAAACCGCAGGCAGAGGTTCGAGTCCTTCTGCGCCTGCCAATTTCAAAACAAACAACAGGCGGTGGTGAGATATGTGATATGACGACGCAGGAAAAAGCCTATAACGATTACGTGAAAGGGCTGAAATATAAGGAGATAGCGAAAAAGTACGGCGTATCCGTCAATACGGTAAAGTCGTGGCAGCGGCGGTATGGTTGGAAGCGCGAAAAGGGTGCACACAAAAAAACGGGTGCACCCTTTTTTAATACTAATGCAGTGGGTGCAGGCGCACCGCCAGGAAATCAGAACGCGGTGACACATGGACTGTTTGCCAAGTACCTGCCGGAAGAAACGAGGGAGCTTGTCGAGGCCTTCGAGCAAAAGGCACCGATCGACATCCTGTGGGAAAACATCTGCTTGAAATATGCGGCTATCGTCCGGGCGCAGCAGATTATGTTTGTCCAAGACAAAGAGGACCTGACCAAAGTGCTGAAGCGTACCCGCGACGGCGATGGCGTCTATGAAGAGGAATACGAGCTGCAGTTTGCCTGGGATAAACAGGCAGAATTTTTGAAAGCCCAGAGCCGGGCCATGGGGACGTTGAACAACATGATCAAGCAGTACGACGAGATGTGCCGTCAGGGCCTGGCTGACGAAGAACAGTGGCTGCGCATTGCAAAGCTCAAGGCCGAGGTACAGGATTTGCAGACCGGACAGCAGGCGGACACAGTAGCTTTTGTGTTCCGCAGAAAGGAGGATATGCATGGAGATTAATATCGCCGACCGCATCGCGCGGTCTTTCGACAGTGTGTTTTGGGACGTGCAGGACCACGGACATACCTTTTACTGGCTACCTGGCGGGCGCGGCAGTACGAAGTCGTCCTTTGTGGGCATCGAGGTGCCGCTGCTTTTGATGCAGCACCCGCAGTGCCACGCTGTCGTACTGCGTAAAGTCGGGAATACGATAAAAAACAGCGTGTATCCGCAGATACAGTGGGGTATCGAGCAGTTAGGTGTCGCCGATCGGTTTAAGTACATTACGTCGCCCCATGAAATTACGTACAAGGCGACGGGGCAAAAAATCTTGTTCTTCGGCGTTGATGATCCGATGAAAGTAAAGTCCATCAAGTTGCCCTTCGGGTACGTCGGTATCGTCTGGTACGAAGAGCTGGACCAGTTCAGCGGTATGGAGGAAATCCGCAATCTCAACCAGTCGCTGCTGCGCGGCGGCGAGAAATACTGGGTCTTTGCGTCGTATAACCCGCCGAAGAGCCGGAATAACTGGGTGAACGAGGAAATCCTGAACGAGTACCCGGACCGGCTCGTCCATAAGACGACGTATTTAGACGTGCCGCGTGCATGGCTGGGCGACCAGTTTTTACTGGAAGCGGAAAAGCTGAAAGCGAAAAACGAGACGGCGTATAAACACGAGTATCTCGGCGAGGTCACGGGAACCGGCGGCGCCGTCTTTGAAAACGTCGAAGATATGGTCATGACCGACGAGATGATTAGGCGGTTTGACCGACGGTATTACGGCCTGGACTTTGGCTTTGCCGTTGACCCGCTGGCCTTCGTGGCGATGCATTACGACGCTAAGCACGAAGATTTGTATATTTTCGATGAGATATACCAGCAAAAATTGACAAACCGGCAAGCGGCGGTACAAATCGGCGCGAGGTACAATGACTGCCGCATCATTGCCGATTCCGCGGAGCCTAAATCTATCGTTGAAATGCGCGGCCTTGGGCTCAACGTAGCCGGCGCGCGCAAGGGCCCGGACAGCGTAGATCATGGTATGAGGTGGTTGCAAAATTTGGCCCATATCTATATCGACAAGCGGCGCTGCCCTAATACGTACCGCGAGTTTATCGGCTATGAGTACGAGCGCAACCGCGAAGGGCAGTTTATCAGTGCCTACCCCGATGCAGATAATCATGCGATCGACGCGGTACGGTATGGTATGGAGCCGGCCATGTTGCGGAGACGGATACGAACTTTGACATATCAAGGGTGGTGAGGTGCTTATGAATTTAGATGCGGCAAAAAAGCTGATAGAAAAATACACGGCTGGACATGTGGAGGTAGTAGAGCGCATGGCAATAGCCGAGCGGTATTACCGTGGGGAAAACGACATTTTAAGTCATAAGCCGTCGTATCATCGCACAGTAGACAACGAGGGGCGCCCCTGTTTACCAGACCCGATGCGGCAGGCAGATAATCGTATTCCGCACCCGTTCCATCAGTTATTGGTAAATCAGAAAGCGGCGTATATGTTTACGACACCGCCGCAGTTTGATGTTAAAAATGATGCGGCGAATAAAATTATTGTTGAAGCATTGGGCGACGGCTACGGAAAAAAAGCAAAAGATTTATGCGTGGCTGCCAGCAATGCCGGACTTGCCTGGGTGCATTACTGGGAAGCCGGCGGGTTTAATTGGGGTGTCGTTCCGGCGGCCGAAGTCATTCCCGTTTGGTCTACAAAGTTGGATCATACGCTGCTGGCCGTGCTGCGGGCGTATAAGCACATCGATGACAACGGCGATACATGGGACGTATATGAGTATTGGAATGAGGCGGAATGTCAGGCTTTCCGTAAGCGGGGGGATTTGGATACCTTGATGTATTGGCCATGTTTTGTCGGCGTTGCTGGGGCTAACGAAGGGGGCGATACATATTCCCATTCGTTTGGGCGCGTGCCTTTTATCCCGTTTCAAAACAATAACATCGCCCGTGGAGATCTGCCGCCTGTGAAACGGCTCATCGATACGTATGATAAAACATACAGCGGATTTATGAACGACCTCGAGGATATTCAAGAGGTCCTTTTTGTTTTAACGGGATATGGCGACGAAGATGCAGGAAGGTTTCTACGGCAGATTAAGCGGTTCAAAATGGTGGCGCTGGATAATGGCGGCGTAGGAGATCCAGCAAGCTTATCGACTCTCACGATTGATATTCCTGTCGAAGCGCGGGAAAAAATGCTTGAAATCACCCGTAAGGCGATTTTTGACTTGGGGCAGGGCATTGACCCGCAGCAGCAGGGTCTGGACGCGACAAGCGGAGAGGCAATGAAATTTTTGTATGCGCTGTTAGAGTTAAAAGCGGGGATGATGGAGACGGAATTCCGGCTGGGGTTTAACGAGCTCATACGGGCTATTTTACAGCACCACCATTTGACAGCTGACAACATTATCCAGACTTGGACGCGGACATCTATCCGCAATGATGCCGAATTGGTTGATATGTGCAGTAAGTCCGAGGGGATTATATCCCGCAAGACAATCCTGAAAAATCACCCCTTCGTCGAAAACGTCGAAGACGAGGAAACGGAATTAGATGCAGAAGAACAAAAACGGCAGGAGCAAGCGGATATTTACAATGATGGCGACAGTGGAGGAGGTGAAGACGATGTATAAATGGCTTAAAGCGTATGTAAAAGAATTTGGTAAAGATTTTCCCTTTTCGGCAGTTGCCGACAGAAACGAATATGAAATCTGCCGCATAATCCAGTATTGCGTAGAGCATACTACCGAGTATAGTGAAGCGGTAGCGGCCAAGGCATTAGTAGGAACGGCAAAAGCGGGCGAGACTAAAATTTGATAGGAGAGGTGATTAGGATGTCATATGAACCGAAAACATGGAAGACAGGAGATATTATTGAGGCAGATGCCTTAAATCACATGGAAAACGGTATCGCTGCTGTAGAAAAGCAGCAGGGACCGGCCGGCGCCGCTGCGGAAATTACAGAGGTGACGGCGACGGTAGATGCTAACACCGGAACACCATCCGTGACAGTCACGCCGGGCGGCACGGCTCAGGCAAGGACGTTTGCCTTCGCATTTAAAAATCTAAAAGGCGCGAAGGGGGATAAGGGTGATACGGGAGCCACTGGCGCAGACGGGCCGGACGGTGCAACGGGCCCTGCTGGCAAGAATGCGCCGACGATTACGGGCTGCACGATTAACGTTACCGGTACGGCTATTTCAGGTCAGCTAACTATGTCGGAGGGCGAACCTATTGCTATTACCGGTACGTATACGGCCGGTACTTAATGGGAAGGAGAAAGAAACTATGACGATGGATGAATTAATTGTGGCATTGGGGATTGCAGACGAAAAAAAAGCGGAGGCTGGAAACGTCGTTAAAAAATTTTTAGACGAGGCATACGTACCAAAATCTCAGTACGATAACGTCGAGGAAGAAAAGAAGACATTACAGGCGACGATTTCCGAGAGGGATAAGCAGCTGGTTGAGTTAAAGAAAAATGCCGGCGACAACGAAGACCTCAAGAAACAGATCAGGGACTTGCAGGACGCTAATAAAGCGGCCAAGACAGAATACGATGAGAAAATGAAAGATATGCGCCTTTCGACGGCTATTCAGATTGCCATCGCCGCCGATGCGCAGGACGTCGGTATTGTGTCGGGGTTGTTTGACAAATCTAAGCTGATTCTCGGCGACGACGGGAAGGTCACGGGCCTCGACGAGCAGCTTACGGCCTTGAAAAAGGATAAGCCTTTCCTGTTCAAGGACGGCAAGCCGAAGGGCAAAGGATATGAACCGAACGGCGGTGGTGGGCCGCTAGATAAAAATCCATTTGCGAAAGAAACCTTTAACCTGACGGAACAGGGAAAAATTTTACGTGAGAACCCGGAACAGGCCCGCGCGCTTGCCGCGGCTGCCGGCGTAACGATTTAAAGGAGGAATGATTTGTTATGGCAGGAACTACATTAACTGATGTGATTGTACCGGAACTTTTTACGCCGTACGTTGTTAAGCGTACCATGGAGCTTTCGGCCTTATTTCAGAGCGGTATCGTAACGAATAACGCCGAATTTGACCGTCTGGCCAGCGAGGCAGCACCGATTCACAACATGCCGTTTTTCGAGGATTTGACGGGCGATTCGGAAGCCGTCATCGAAGGGAACGACCTGACGGCAAATAAGATCACGTCGAATAAGGACGTATCCGTTACGATCCGCCGGGCCATGATGTGGAGCGCGACAGATTTGTCGGCATCCCTTGCCGGCAGCGACCCTATGGCGGCTATCGGTGACTTGGCGGCCGGTTTCTGGGCGCGGGATATGCAAAAAGAATTGATTAACTTGTTGACTGGGGTATTTGCTGCCAGTACGATGGCTAATCACGTATTAGATGTGTCGGCGGCAGAGGGTGCAGGGGCTAATATCAGCGCGTCCGTATTTATCGATGCGCTGCAGAAGCTTGGCGACGCCCAAGGGAACCTGACAGCCGTTGTCATGCATAGCGCGACTAAATCGTATCTCAAAAAGCAGAACCTTATCACGACAGAACGGGACAGCACGAGCGTTGAATTTGAAGCTTACCAGGGCCGCCGTGTCATCGTCGACGACGGCTGCCCCGTATCTGGCGGAGTGTATACGACATATTTGTTCGGCCAGGGAGCTATTGCTTTAGGTAACGGTAATCCCGTAGGTTTTGTGGCAACGGAAGTGGACCGCGATAAGAAGAAAGGTTCTGGTGTCGATTACCTGATCAACCGCCGTACGTTTATCCTCCACCCGCGTGGCATCGCCTACCAGAAGGCGTCGCAGGCGAACGTAGAAACGCCGACCCGTGAAGAATTGGCAAAAGCCACGAATTGGAAACGTGTCTATGAAGATAAGGCGATTCGCTTAGTTGCCATTAAGCATAAAATCGGTACGTAAGGAGTGACGGCATATGGACAGCGAAGCCTATTGGGCGCAGCGGGCCGAAGAACGCGAACAATACTGGCACAAGAAATGTCAGGAAACTATCGAACGGGAATTGGCCAGCTACTACCGGGCTTCGCTGGGCCGTATTCAGACGGAAATCGCCGCCCTGTACGGCCGGTTTGCCGTCGATAACGAGCTAACCATAGCTGAAGCCCGGAAGCTGCTGAAAGGAAACGAGTTCCGGCAGTGGCGCATGGACATAAAAGAGTACGTCAAGAAAATCGAAGCGACGGGCGATAAGGGCCTGGAGCGGGAACTGAATGTGCTGGCTATGCGCAGCCGCATCAGCCGCCTGGACAAGCTGTACAGCGAGACGCTGATGGAGCTCGATAAGCTGGGGCGTAATGTATCTAAGAGCATGAAGTCGTTCTTGACGGACGCCTACAAGGACAATTACTATCATGGCCTGTACGACATCGCTAAAGCCGGAGAGCTGCAAAACGCCGTATCTAAGGTCGATTCTAAGGCGTTGGAGGACGTGCTGCGGACGCGGTGGAGCGGCAAAAATTACAGCGAGCGCATCTGGAAGAACCAGAAGCTCCTGGCGAAAATGCTGAAAGACGAAATGCTGACAGCCGTCCATCGCGGCGAAAGCGTCGAAAAAATATCGAAACGAGTCGCCAAGCGCATGGACGTTGGCATCAGCAACGCCCGCCGCCTCGTGCGGACGGAGCTGAATTTTGTCAATAATCAGGCAGCCTTTGAAAGTATCGAAGACGCTGGCATGAAGTACTACCGTTTTATTGCCACCCTTGACCGCAGGACGTCGGACAAATGCCGCAGCATGGACGGCAAAGTCTTTTACTTGCAAGAAAGAGAGTACGGCGTGAACATTCCGCCGTTGCACCCAAACTGCCGCTCTACCATTGCCGGCAGCCTGTACGGCCCGGGTAAGGCAAAGACGGGGACGCGAATTGCCAAGAAGGCAGCAGGGCAGTCCATGTGGATACCGGCGGATATGACATACGAAGAATGGCATACCGTATTTGTCGATAAGAAGATTACGTTTGACGCCTGGTATGCGCAGTGGAAGTATGTCAATACGACGAAAGAGCTGCGGATAGCTGCCCGGAAAGCGGCTACGGCGGCCTTTACCGCGAAAGCGGCGCTGGATGCGGTACCGAATCATACGTACAGTAACATTTGGAAAGATGATGTTACAGTTGCGGAATGGGGCGCTAAAAAGGATAAAATCCCGGCGAAGAAAGCGTATTTTGAAGAACAAATTGCGGCCGGCAACGATGTGGCTAAATTTAAGCTGCTCCAACAACAGCTGGAAGAATTTGATACGCTAGGTAAAGAATATGCGCAAAAGCTCAAGGCGTACAAAGCGGCGCAGGAATCATTGGTGCGGGCGCGCCTGGAGTTGGAAAAACATCTCCATGGGGGCAAGACCGACCCATACAGCGAAGAACGCAAGAAGCGGGCCTATCGGTTTACCAGCAAAAAGGACGCTGACGCGGTTCTTCGCTCTGTATGTGGCGACGTTTGGCGGAATGCGACCAAAACGCAAAAAGATGCCATCTTTGAGTATACCTGCGGCAGCGGGCGGTTCAATCGACCCTTAGCGGGGTATCAAAAGCCGTATTACGAATCCGGCACTGGGTGGGAGCCTAAGTATTATAAAGGTCCCGGAAATGTCTGGATCAATTATGAACGTACTGGCGATGAGATTCGCGCCATGACGGCATTGATTGAGCAGTCGAAGTATTCGTTTGACATCTGGTTGCAGCGTGGTTGTAACAGCAATGCTATGGAAAGTTTCCTGCAGTTAAAGCCGGGAACGTTTTATTCGATGAGCCAAGAAGAATTGCAGCAGTTTGTTGGACGTAGGGCAACTATGGATAACTTTATTTCTACAGCCGCCAGCGAAGGCGCCGGATTTTCCGAGAAGGAGATTATATTAAATATTTACGTACCTGAAGGGACTGAAATGATGTACGCCGAGCCCTTTTCTAATTTTGGAAATGGTGGCGGCGTTAATTGGGATGGTATCCAGGAACAAAAAAGTTACGGCCAAGAATTTGAAGTCATTCTGCAACGCGGAGCTAAATATAAGATTACTAATATCGACAAAAAGAACGGAAGAATCTATATAGATATGGAAGTTCATCCCGAATTCGGGTATAATAAATATCAAGAAGAGGATTCCGAGTGGAAAGGAAGCCGCATTGATTACGTAGGTAAGGAACATTAGGAGGTGTGTCGTATGCCGGGGAATGTAACAGGTCCGTTTATGTGTGGCTGCACACCGCCGGATTATAAGTATTGCCCGACGTGTGCATTTGCAGAAGGTAAGCCATTGCTTAGCACATGTGTCATGTATCCGGGGAATTACGGAAAGCCGAAAGAGATTGATGAAGGCGGGCCATGCGAATGGTATCTGAAAGCGGAATAAAAAGCACTCACAATATGGTGGGTGCTTTTTTCGTGCCCGAAAGGAGGGCGACATGAAATATATTACAGCAGATGAAGCCGTTACCAAGCTCGTTGAGACGGCGAAGACGCTGCATGGCGAACTGGGAAACGAAGCGGCGGCCGAAGTATATGCGCAACACATCGTCGGGTATGTGTTGGACTACTGTCACCGCAAGGATTTCCCATCGGCCCTTATCCTGACCGGGGCGGCGCTGATAGGCGCCTGGCTGGAGGATGCGGCAAACGGCGGACGCAGCGTCTTGAAGAGCATCAAGCAGAACGATACGGAGTTCCAGTTTGCCGTGGCCGAAACGGCAAGCGCCGGCAGCACGATGGACGCCGATTTGGAAGCCCTGCACCCGAAGCTAAACTTGTACCGGAAAGTGAGGTGGCCGACATGTCCATGCCATACGACCGATGCCGTGCAGCCCTGAGGCGGTACATGTATCTGGATCGCGTGACGGTATCGCGGCAGACGCCCGTATTAGATGACGAGGGCGCGGACAGCTTTGCTATGACGGACGTGTATACCGACGTGCCGTGCAAGCTGAGCCAGTACGGTAAAGAATTGCAGAGCGAGCAGCGCGATCGGGAATACTGGCTGCGGGCGGACCTGCGTATCTGCCTGGAGCCGTCGTATGATATTCAGCCCGACGATGCGCTGACCATTACGCACGAAGGACAGACGTTTGTGTTGTATGCGGCCCAAGCGTTTAAGTATCCGACCCATCAGGAAATCAGCGTGCGAAGGGATAGTGAGGCCTAATGGGGATTCAATTTGGCGGTTTTGATGAGCTCGGCGAGCATCTGGACCGGATTGCGAAAGCGGGGGCGGCGAAGCGCGACAAATTTGTTGCCCAGGAAGCCGAAGTCATCATCGGCCATGCGAAAGACAATACGCCGACGGATACAGGCGCATTGAAAAACGGTTGGCGCCGTACCCGGGCTGTGCAGGGGGCTGTGACGGTATACAACAATACCGAGTATGCGGCCCATGTGGAATACGGCCACCGGCAGACACCCGGTCGATTTGTACCGGCTATCGGCAAACGGTTGAAAAAATCCTTTGTACCGGGTAAGAAAATGCTGCATAAGGCCATGCTGCAGTCCGGCAAAACCTTCCGCGACGATGCGAAACAAATCATGGAGAATATATTTGGCGATGATTAACTTACGAAGTATGAAGAAGGCCTTCACGGTCCTGCTAAAACAGAATTACCCGAAGTATGCGGTGCATTTCGATAACGTAGAAAAACGAGATGCGCCGTATTTTTATGTCGAAATGCAGCCTATGGTGCATACGGTCGACCGCGTGTACAGTGAACGGGTCATACAAGTGGATATTACCTTTGTCCCCGACGAAGACCGGTATGGCCGCGTCGATCGGGCCGTACTGTATGACATCGCCGATACGTTGGATGCGGTGATTCGTCCGGTCTTTTATATAGAGGACAGGGCTATCACCATACTCGACGCGGAAACGACGATTCACGACGAGGTGCTGCATTACATTTTCAACTTGGAATTTGCCGATTACCGGGAAGCCCAAAGGCTGACGGAGGATCTAATGGAAGAATTACAGCTTACGCTAAAAAAGGAGTGATACGATGGCAAACGAAAAAGAAGTATTCGGCGCGCCGCAGGTGCTGATTACCTTTAAAACGAAGGCTACGACGGCTATTGCCCGTTCGGCCCGCGGTATCGTTGTCATGATTTTGAAAAATGAAAAGACTGATACGATGGGATATTACCGGATTAACGACGTAACGGACATTCCGGCCGAAGGGCTGACGGAGGCCAACGTCGATTTGATTAAGAAATGCCTCTTAGGAACGCCGCTGCGGGTGCTGGTTTATACCATACCCGACGACAGCGTCGAATCGCCGACGGTGACACAGTCCAGCGTCCTGAAGCAGATTGCCAATGTCAAGTGGAACTATATCTGTAATCCGACGGGCGATGCCCAGGATATGGAAGATTTGGCGTCGTGGATTAAGACGATGCGCAACAATAAGTACAAGACCTTCAAGGCTGTGGTTGCCAATCAGCCCGCAGACGATAAGGGCGTTATTAATTTCTGCACCGGTAATATCCGCGTACTCAATCCGGAATACACCGCTGCGGAAGCTGGCAGTGCAATGGTGGGGGAAGCTGTGGTATCCTCTGACGAAGAGTACATCACTTATTCGGCGGCTCAGTATACGGCCCGTATCGCCGGTATTTTGGCCGGCCTGGCGCTGGACCGCAGCGCGACGTATTACCAGCTGAGCGAAGTCGTCAGCTGCGATGCCTATGAGGACATCGACAGCTTGATTAACGACGGGCAGCTGCTTTTGTTCGACGAACAGGACGGCAACGGCGTCAAGATTGCCCGTGCCTGCAACAGCCTGACGACATTTACGACCGATGTCGGCGAAGACTTCCGATACATTAAAATTATCGAATGTATCGATATGATTACCGACGACATTCGCGACACGTTCAAGACGTCGTATATCGGCAAGTACATTAACGATTACGACCACAAGATGAACTTCATCAACGCTATTTTGATTTACTTCAAAGAACTGAAAGGCAACGTGCTGGACAACAGCCCGACGGCCATCAACACGGTGGATATTGACGTGGAAGCGCAGAAGGACTACGCAACCCTTCACGGCGACGACCCCAGCACCATGACGGATCAGCAAATCCGCGAGTATAACACGGGCACGAAGGTCATGCTGGAAGGGCGCATCACGCCGGTCAACGCTATGGAAGATTTGACGATTAACTTTATGATGTAGGAGGTGCAGGTTAGATGGGAAGAGCAGCAGAAGATACGCAATACCGCGGCCGCCGTCGTTGGAACGGCTCTCACGGCAAAGTATGGTGGGACGACGAGCTCTTATTTGAAATTTCCAAGTACGAGTGCAAGGTAACGGCCGACCGCGAGGACGTGCTGATCGGCAACAGCAAGGACAGCAAGATTGTGTCGCTGACCGGGTCGGGCACGTTTACGATTAAGTCAGTCGTCAACCGGAACATCAATAAGTATCTGGAAGAATGGAAAGCCGGCCGCGACCCGCGGGCGACGCTCGTCGGGCTCATCGAGGATCCCGACGCGGCAGACGGGCAGAAGGAACGCTGTTCCGTCGACAACGTGTGGTTTAACGAGCTGACGTTGATGACCTTTGAAAAGGGCAAGGTCGTCGAAAAGGAATTTCCCTTCGGCTTTACGCCGGAAGACGCCCAGTTCCTGGAAGTTGTCGAATAGGAGGAATATATACTATGGCAGTTAGTGTACAGGATTTAATCAAGCAGAAAGATAAGATTTTAGCAAAGAAGGACGAACAATTTGATTTGAAAACCAGTATCGGCACCATTACGGTATTGAAACCGTCCCGCGCGCTGGTGACGGAAACACTGGACTTGTCGGACGGCAATGACGCGTATTTAATTGTCAATGCCACCGTATCGCCGAATCTGAAGGACAAGGACCTCCAGACAGCCTACGGCTGCACGGAACCGACGGACATCGTGTATAAATTATTCGACCCTGGCGAAGTGCCGGCCATTAGCCGGGCCATCATGAAATGTGCCGGCTATAACGTAGACATCGAATCGAAACTCCACGAAGACGTAAAAAACTAATCAAAGAGGACTGGGAAGCGGCGACAGCCGCTTTTTTAGTCCTCCGGGGTCACACGTTGGAGTACTTCTTTTCTCTGAAACCATCGGAAAAGCTGTTTTGCCATGCGGCCATGGAGCTGCAGCAGAAGCAGGACGCCGATAAATTAAAACTACTGGCAGAAAGGACGGTCGCGCTATGAGCGATTACGTATTAAGCGCCACGCTGGAACTGCGGGATAAGTTCTCGGCGCAGGTCAAAAAAGCGAAGAGCGGCTTTACTGACTTTGAACGATCTCTACGCGGCACGTCGGCTGCCGTAGATAAAGCGGCGGCCAGCATGGAACAGTCGGGCATAGCCGCCGTTAAATTGGCCCAGCAGGCCGATAAAGCAAAGTCGTCCCTGTCAGGGATTCGCGGTACGTATTCAGCGACAGTACGGGCAAGAGATGAAGCGACGCAGGCTGTGCGGCGTATCAGAACGGAGCTCAGCGGCTTGCAGGGGAAAGTTTATACGGCCGTGGTCAATATCCGGCAGAACGGGCCGATTCAGCAGATGAAAAATGGTTTGTCCAATGCCGCCAGCGGTATGCTGATGGGTACGAGTATGCAGATGGCCGGGGCAGCGGGGATTGGTTTTGGAGCGTTTAATGCCGTTCAGAATTATTCTGACTTCACAGCCCAGCTGTCGCAGGTCAAGGCTTTAACTGACTTGGACGCTCAGACGATGGACCAGGTGAAAGCAAAAGCTATGGAGCTGGGCGATGCGACGACCTTCAGCAGTACCGAAGCGGCTCAGGGCATGACGGAACTGCTCAAAGCCGGCGTCAGCGTCCAGGACGTGCTGGGCGACGCGTCTAAGGCGGCGCTGGATTTGGCGACAGCCGGGGGTCTTGGCATGGGCGAAGCGGCCGAAATCATGAGCACGGCTATGAACGCCTTTCACATGGACGACGCTACTCATGCGGCGGATATACTGGCTGGGGCGGCAAACGCCAGCGCGACGAGCGTGCAAGAAATGCGGTATTCCCTGGCGGCTTGTTCGGCCGTTGCAGCCGGCGCGGGCGTCAGCTTTGACGATACGAATACGGCGCTGGCGGTATTTGCACAGAACGGCTTGAAGGGTTCGGATGCCGGCACGTCGCTCAAGACGATGCTGCAGAATATGATCCCGACGACGAAAACGCAAATGGAAGCGTTTGCGGAATTGAATTTGCTGACAGAAAACGGCACGTCGGCTTTCTTCGACGCCAGTGGCAACATGAAGAGCATGGCTGACATCGCGGCGCTCTTGCAGGACCGTCTGAAAGGCCTTACTAAAGAACAGCAAATGACCTATCTGAACGCCATGTTCGGGTCGGACGCTATCCGTGGCGGCATGATTTTAATGCGTGAAGGCGCTAAGGGCGTCAAGGATATGTACGACGCTATGAGTAAAGTTACGGCGGCGGACACGGCGGCTGTCATGATGGATAACCTGAAAGGCTCACTGAACGAATTATCCAGCGCGTGGGAAAACTTGACCATTAAACTGCTAGATAGTGGTGCAGGCGACGGGCTTCGCGGTTTTATCGATGAGCTGACTGATTTAACGAGAGGGTTTAATAAAGCCCTGGACGACGGGTTTCAGTTTACGGATTTGCTTTCCCCCCTCGGCGATGGTTTGAAGGATTTGAAAGATAAAGCCTTAGCGCTCGACGGCGTCGGTTCTGTGCTGGCCGGCGGAGCATTAGTTGTCGGCTTGACGAAAATCGTAAGCCTTGCGCAGCGGGCGCGGCAGTATTTAGGTGATTTAACCAAAGCACCTTCTTCCCAGCCAGGGGGCGGCGGTTCTGGTGCAGGCGATATGGTCGTCAATGCGCGGACCGTCATCGTCAACGGCACGACAACGCCGGGAAGCGGCGGCGGAGGCGGCGGTGCGCCGGGGAAACCATCGCCCGGGCCGGCAAGACCGGGCATGGGCAGCCGGGCGGCGAATATAGCCAGACGGTTGGCACGCGTAGGCTTGCCTCTTACGTTACTGAACGGCGCGCTGGATATTGCCATGGCGCCGGAAGGGCAGACAGGGGCAGCTGTCGGCGGCACCGTCGGCAGTACGGCAGGCTGGCTCGTCGGCGCAAAAGCGGGGGCAGCCGCCGGCGCTGGTATCGGCTCGCTGTTTGGCGGCGTCGGGGCTGTGCCCGGCGCAGCTATTGGCGGTCTTGTCGGCGGCATGGCCGGGTCCTTTGGCGGCGGCGCGTTGGGGCAGTATCTTGGCGGCCTCGACTGGGATAACGAAGTGCAGTATGCCAGCCAGTCCTTCGACCGCATTTCAGCGCAGTTTGCCGCTAAAAATCAGGAATGGGTCGACGCCTATGCCCAGACCTGCGCGCAGATGCAGGCGAAAGGGCAGGAATGGGAGGATAGTATTCATCAAAACTTGGACGGGTTCGCTAGTTACATGAATCTTAAAACAGACGAGGCGAAAACGTTTGCCGTCGGCTGTTGGGATACGATCGCCACGACGGCGGCAGAGAAAAACCAGCAGTGGGCGCAGTCATTCGACGAGGCGAAAAACAGGGCCGGTCAAAGTCTGGAGGCGTTACAGACCTGGGCAAGCGGTGTGTGGGATTCGCTGACGCAAGGCGCGTCGGCGGCGGCTTCGTCGATTTCAGCAAAGCTGTCCGGCGCATGGGACGCCGTGCAGGGCGCCGCGCCGTCGTTTAATTTTGACGTGGGAAGTATCTTTGACCACAACGCGACAGGCTCGACGCATTTTGCCGGCGGCTGGACGGAAATCAACGAACGGGGCGGCGAGGCCGTATGGCTGCCCAACGGCAGCTGGATTTATCCTCATGCGACGACGGAGCGGATGCTGCAAAAGCAACTGGCTCAAGTTGGAAGCAGCGGCGCGCCGCAAGTCACGATTTCCGGTAATACGTTTACCGTTCGCGAAGAGGCCGATATAAGCCGAATTGCGTATGAGTTGCTGAAGCTGATGAGCACAGCCCACGCCAATTACGGAGGTGTGTAAATGAGTTTAGACAGTCTGATGACGGGCTTCGGGAATCTGCTGACGCTCGTTTCCGCCGCGCTGGGCGGAGGCTCTATGTACCGGCAGGTTATTCTCAGCTGCAACGCAGAAAAGCTAATCCTGCCGGTGACGCCGGCGTCTTATGAGATGCAGACGGGTCAAAACAACCGCATCGTCGACATCATCGAGTTCGGCGAGGCGCAGTTATTCGGCAACCCGGCATTGAAACGATTGAAATTTTCCAGCTTTTTTCCGTCGCCGACACACGAATACCCGTTCGTCGTCGGCGATAACAAGACGCCGGCTGAATGTGTGGAAATGCTGACGAAATGGAAAGAAGCCAAGGCGCCGATCCGCGTCATCATCTCGGATACGAACATTAACCTGATGATGGCGCTGAAACAATTTGATTATTCCGAACGGGACGGCTCGCGGGACATTTACTATACGTTGTCGTTTATTGAGTACAAAGAGCTCAACACGCCGATGGCGAACAACGACAAGCAGACCGCAGAGGAAACGGGCCTAAAAGAACGGGCGGCCGATATGGAAACGCCGGATACGGTAACGCTGACGGATAAAGTCAACGACGTGCTGGACGCTTCTAAGAAGGCATACGGCGATTATACCCATTATCGAAACATTATCCAGTCCAATAATATCAAGGACCTAGCCATTAACAACATTGGCAAGCTGAAGCTGGGCGAACGATTGAAGGTGCCGAAATGAGGATATGGCATAAAGAAAAAGATATATCCGATCTGATTTCTTCCCTTACATGGAGCGGCTCGCGGCTGCAGGCGGCGCGGAAACTGGAATTTGATTACGTGCAGGACGATCGCGACGCCAACGTGCCGCAAGTCGTCATCAACAACGGTGAAACCGTATTCGGCTATGACGATGCCGGCACGCTGGTATTCCGCGGTAATGTGTTCGACGTAGAAAAAGACCGCAAACGGGGCAGCGTCCGCATCGTAGCCTTTGACAACCTCTTTATCCTGACGAAATCGCGGACGACGCGGAAATTTACAAACGTCACGCCCGAAGCGGTCGCCGCGGCCATTTGCACGGAAATGGGCATTAAGCCCGGCAACTTTGCGGCGACGAACACGCCGGTTACGTTCATCGCCGACAATAAGACGGGGTACGAAATCATCATGATGGCCTATACGGAAGCGGCGAAAACGACGAAACAGAAGTATTTCCCCATCATGGCCGGCGAACAGGGAGATCAGCTGGACATCATCCTGAAAGGGTCGCTCATTGACGGTTATATCGCCGACGCTAACGCCAACATGGCGGATAGCGTGTACCGGGAAAGCATTGAAAACATGGTCAACCGTGTGCTCGTGACCGATGAACAGGGCAACTCGCTGAATTATGTCACGAATCAAGAGTGGATAGACAAGTATTCCATGATTCAGGCCGTGTACAAGACGGACCCGAACAAGAACAC
This sequence comes from Megasphaera sp. ASD88, assembly GCF_002287425.1. Classification (NCBI taxonomy): domain Bacteria; kingdom Bacillati; phylum Bacillota; class Negativicutes; order Veillonellales; family Veillonellaceae; genus Megasphaera; species Megasphaera sp. ASD88. Next base: position 35,003 of record NZ_NQXW01000022.1, read on the forward strand.
GCAGGAAGGCGCCAATGCCCTGCTGAAAGGGCCGGAACGAAGCGGCTATATTACGGTGCTCGGCGACTATCGCGTGAAGGCGTCATATTCCATCCAGGTACGGGACAGCCTGTTCGACGGGCAGTTTTGGGTCAAAGCCGACACCCATACCTTTATGGACGGCAAACACGAAATGAAACTGGAGCTGGAGTTTGAGAACCTAATGGACGAAGTAAAAGCGGAAAAGCAGGAAAAGGCGGCGCAAGCCGACGGCACGATGAACGTGTCTGCCGGCATGGACGCCGGGTGGGGCGCCTGGGGCAACACGACAATGGATAACGGCGATAACGGCTGCGTAGAAGCCGTCGGGAAAATCGGCGGCTATTACAGCCCGTTCCTGGCGCAGGAAAGCAATAACGGCGTCGTCAACGTGCCGCAGATAGTAGCCGACGCGGAAAATGCAGGTATCGGCGTGCAGGACTTTTCGGCGGGAAGCCTGGAGAAAGGCGATGTCATCGTGTACGGCGATAATCAGCACGTCGTCATATACGACGGAAGCGGCGGCTATTACGGGAATAGCAGTTCGCAGCATCGGACGGTTCACGGCAGCGACTACACGGCCATGGACTACGCGCCGACAAAGATCATCAAGACGAGCAGGGGGTGACGACGTGGCAGAAATACCAAGCGCGGAAAATTCTATGCAGAAAGTACTGGGCATCATGCACGACGTAGCCGAATCCCACGTCCCTACGGCGCAGAGCGTCGGCATCATCGTACAGCCGCCGCCGGATATTGTCGTCAAGTGGAACAACATCGAATTGACGAAAGAAAATATCTACATTGCCGAATATCTTCTCGTCGGCTATCGGCGTGAGGCTCGCGGTCATATCGTCAGCGCGACACAGAATCGTTCCGGCGGCAGCGGCGACGCGGCCTATGCAAGCCATAACCATGACATCGATAACGACTATACAGACGATATTATCTATACGGATACGCTGAAGCCCGGCGACCTGGTCAGCGTGCTGCCCTGCGCCGGCAGTCAGCTGTATATTATTACGGATAAGCTGGTGAAACTATGAGCGCAGAATATCCCTTCACGGGGACAGAACAAACGAATCGCAGTACAGACCTGCCTATGTTCCGGGAATATGCCTGGGATTTTGAACACGACGTTTTCCTGTACGATGAGGCCGGCAACCACATCATGGTGGAAGGTAACGAAGCGGTGAAGGTGTGGATTTACAAAGCCCTAAAGACGGAACGGTACGCCTATCTGGCGTACTCGTGGCAGTACGGCATCGAGCTGAAGCCGTTCATCGGCAAGGTCATGAGCGTGCAGGAACGCTATTCGGAGCTGAAGCGCGTTATCGTCGAGTGTTTGATGGTCAATCCGTACATCCAGTCCATTGACTCGATTACGTTTTCCAGTAAAGGAACGCGGGTGACGTGCGATATTACGCTTACGACGGTATACGGGGAGGTGAATATCAATGTATGAGGCTAGGGAACAGCCGGAGATTTTGAAAGAGCTGCAAGACAACAGCACGACAGACGCCAGCAAGTTTGAAGGAACCTTTGAATACGATATGCTTGCGTCGAACAGCATCGAATTTGCCAAGCAGGAAGTCGAACGGGAGCAGATGTATAAAGCGGCCTTTGCCGAAACGAGCTGGGGCGAGTACTTGACCCTGCGGGCGGCAGAACACGGCATTTACCGCCGGGAAGCGACAAAAGCAATCGGCGAGCTGACGGTAACGGGAAACGGCACGGTGCCGGAAGGAAGCTTGTTTGCGACGCAGTCCGGCGTATTGTTCCATGCTACGGAAGATACGCAGATTACAGAACAGGGCGTGATTGCTATTGAGGCGGAAACGGCCGGAATAAGCGGTAACGTCAAGGCCGGGGCAATAACGGTCGTTTCCATGTCTATCCCCGGCATTACGGCAGTCACGAATGATGCGGCGACGCACGACGGCTTCGATGAAGAAAGCGACGCGGAACTGTTGGAACGGCTGCTGTTCAAAGTACGGCAGCCGGCGACGAGCGGCAATGCCAACAACTACATCGAATGGGCAACGAGTATTGAAGGCGTTGGCAAAGCGACGGTAAAAAAGCTGTGGAACGGCAACGGTACGGTTAAAGTGCTGATTACCGATTCTAACGGCGGCCCGGCGTCGGAAGATCTGCTCGAAAAGGTAGCGGCATACATTGAAACGCAGCACCCCATCGGCGCGACCGTTACGGTTACGGCGCCGACGGTACTGCCGGTCAAGGTGGAATTGACGCCGACAAGCGGCGGCGGCAATATCGGCGGCATCAAAAATGTGCTGAAACGGTATTTTGCTTCGGACGATTATGACGGACAGAAAGTATCGTATGCGAAAATCGGCAAAACAATTTTAGCGAACAGCAACGAAACGCAGGTATATGACTATGAAGATTTATTGCTGAACGGCGGTATGGACAATATCCCCGTTACAGACGAACAAATCCCGCAGGTTAGCGAGGTGGTGCTTCATGGCTGAGTTTGAGTTTTTGCGTGTTACGCCCGTAGCACTGCAGCGGTATTTGCCGCGTTTCTTAGGACATGATCCGGCATTTACGGATATGCTGCAGACACTGTCCGACGAGCATGAAACACAGCGGCAGTACCAGATCGAAACGGTGAAGCAATTCTTCGTGCAGACGGCTACGTGGGGACTGGCCGACTGGGAGCGGTTTGTCGGTCTTACCACCAATACGGAACGAACCGATGAAGAACGACGTAACGATGTGCTTGCTCGTTTGATTAGCGCGCCGTCGGTAACGCTTGAATTTATTACAAACATCATCAATTTGTACGTAACGGACGGCACGGGCATTGCTGAAGACCACCCGGAAGATTACCGCATCGACATCATCATACCGGAAGGAAAATACACAAAATTAGACGAGCTGAAAGCGACGCTGGACGTGTATGTCCCGGCGCACATCGGGCTCCGGTACGATTTTATTACCCGTCTGGAGCGGCAGTACACTTTTTACGGCCAGGGCATGGAACACGTATATCTTACGATACCGCCAGCTAAACAGCAGACGGCATTTGCAAAAGAAACGAAGTTCGCTGGCAGAATGGTATTTTGCCGCGTAGACATCAAGGAGGACTAATATTATGGCAAATTGGAAACAGGTTACACTTACTAACGCGGGCCGGGAATTGGCCGCAGCCGTTACGGCCGGGCAGCTTAAATTAAACATTACGGAAATCTGGTTCGGCAGCGGCACACCGGCGAATTTAGAAACGGCAACGGACTTAGCCGCTAAAAAAATTAAAGCCGATATTGTCAGCATCAAACAACAGGACATGGAGTGCCTCATTACGTTCCGCGTTAGCAACGAAGGCCAGGCAAGCGCTGTCGTGCTCAGCGAAATGGGGTTTTATGCAAAAGGCACATCGGGAAGCAATATTTTGTTCAGCGTCACGACGGACGACCAGCCGGCAACGCTGCCGGCACAGGGCAGCGGCTCCGTATACAGGCAGACGATGACCATGGCGTTTGGCTATTCCAACGCAGAAAACGTTGAGATTGATTCAACGATCATAGACGGCACGCCGGAAGAAGATGTGGCGGCGATGATTCAAGAACACGATGAATCTGCTTCAGCGCATCAAGACATACGGGAAGCCATTGAAACAGCTGTCAGCAATCACAATGACGATACCGAAGCGCATAAAGACTTTGTCGGTGCGACGGCAGCAGAAGCAGGAGCTCGCGGCATGGTACCAGTGCCGCCTGCCGGGGCACAAAATAAAGTGCTGACTGGCGGGGAGATTTGGGCGCTCATCGAAGATCTTACTGTCGCCCTGGGGAATATAGAAAAACCGCAAGCGAATGCGGCCGCGCTTAAAACCATGTTGGGCGGCATAGTGTACATGATACAATCCATCACTGGCCAAAATGATTGGAAAACGCTGCCGGCGGCAAGCATCGCGGCTATCTTGAGCAACTTGCAAGGAAGTCTTGCAGTAAACTGGGACGGCAATAAATTTACCGTGCCGGCACTGGGAGTGTCCGGCCTGATGGCACAAAACGGCTATATAAACTTTGGCAAACTATTTGGCGGTCTAATTGTACAGTGGGGATATCTATCAACATATAGCAATAATATTGCTTATGTTAGTTTCCCGATTGCTTTTAATACTACGTTGCGAATGGCTTTTACAGGAGATATTACTGAGTCAATAAGCACTATAAATTCGCATTCCGTAGGTAATGTCACCTCAGCTACGATGGAAATTAGGCAAGCCCAAAAAATGGATACTGACGGCACATACTGGTTAGCTATCGGCCGATAGCTAACCAGAAAAAGTTAGGATTTTCGCCTATATTGTTTGACACGTAAAAATAAGTCGGATTTATGTACCCTACAGACAGCGGCACGACACTAGACGATAAAACGCCGTTATTATGTGTTATTAAAATTTTATATGTAGTATCAGTATAGGCCAGCGGCATAGTTACGGCAATGCCTGAGTTATTGATGATAGTTTCAGTTCCCCACTGTTCGGCTTGGAACAGTGGGGAAGTTCGGGTACCCCATCAAATTATCTAGCTATCGTTAATTTGCCCATATCATTTACATCAGGCGCATATGCTGCCGTTGCACTTGCATCACTTTTAAACAGCAACACAAATCACGATGCGCCGATTGTCGCAAAATGGGAATCTGCAACAAAAACAACGTTTACTTTTGGGACTACAATGTCACAAGCGCCGAGCTGCAAATATATTATTATCGGCCGATAGCTACATACCCTACGGTATTAGAATCTCCGCTATTTGCGCAAAATATGCGTACTGCATCTCTTGTCGTGCTGTCCCAAGCCACAGGATAAACACTTGCCGTGTTTGAAATATCAAATGGGATTGCAGTCCAGATACTTGAGGTAACAGGCAGAGAAAGGGTTATGCTGTTGTTTGATGTCATCATCCCCGTTCTCCACTGTATAGAAGGAAAAAGAGGAGAGATGACTGCAATAAAAATATGCTATTATCAATTAATTTTAATATTTTGAGAATGTGAAAATACAGCGAAACGAGCCGATATTTACAGAAAAAATGTGAAAATACCGGCTCATTTAGCTGTATTTTTTATAGTCATTAAGAGCAAAGAAAAATGGCTGTAAATACAGCATACATCGCGGCTTTCATATAGTCTAAGGGCGCGTTAAGAGCAAATCAGCGTAGCAACTGTATACATTTTCGTAATTGGTGGAGACTTTTGTGAGTGTACACGCGGTCAGTCACATCGCCGCCGGCGTGGCCGAGGATTCGGCGTTTAGCATTTTCATTGGCTCCGGCATCATCAAGCAACGTCGCTACAGTATGACGTGTATCGTGCGGCGTGTAGTGACTGCCGTTGATTTTCTTCATTGCTTTATCCCATAGTTCTGACCGGTATCGGCTGTAATCATAAGGATGTCCAGCATTATCGCATATCAAATACGTGCCGGCGGCTGCCATGCGAGCGGCTATAAAAGGCAGGATGAGAGGATGGATCGGGATAATGCGCAAGCCAGCTTCGGTCTTAGATTTTGCAATACGGATAAAGCGCTGCTTCATGTTGACGTTTTTCTTTTCTAACTCTAACAGCTCGCCGACGCGGACGCCGGTATATAGCAATATCAAAATGGTATCGATGCCGGAAGCGTCAGCTATGCGCCAAAGTCGGTTAATTTTCTGCCGGCTTATTGTTTTATGAGGACGCACGGGCTTATTTTGACCGATGCCCAGAAGTTCAGCGTAATTAGTTTTGTGATACTCCATTTTCTGGGCGTATTTAGACATGAGACTAATTAGGCTACGGACCTTTTTACAAGAGCTGTATGACAGCTTTTGCTTATAGCGGATACGGTCGATGATGTCCTGATAGTCGGCGTATTTAATGTCTGCAAACGGCTTGTGATGCAGCATTTCACAGTGCCGGAATGCGTTTTTATAGCTGTATATCGTTGTTTTGGCAAGGCTGGGATGTTCTTGTAGATGGGCAGGAAGCCAGCGGTAAAAGAGTTCTTCAAATGTGATTTTATGTCCTGGGAGGCGTTTATGATGATGTTCAAGGTAATAATTAGCTTGGTATATTTTGGCTTCAACGGCAGTTTCAAACGATTCTATAAGCCGTTGTTTGCCGTTTATCGACACCAGAAAGCCATACGGCCGCCGCCTGTTTCCGCCCATTAATTTAATGGTTCCGTATCCGTTGGGATTACGCATAATACATACCACCTTTTTTATTTTATTGTACAAGGAGGACGATTATGGCAAAAGTAGATTATTTAATCAAGTTCGACGACGATGGCAACAGGGGCGAGACACACGACGCCGTATTTATGACGGACGCTGAGATTGCAGACTATCAAGCAAAGGGATTTATTGCGGTCAGCACAGCAGATTATAATAACCTGCTTGGCAACAACGCTGATAATCAGCCGTATATCCGCCAAGCCGACGGAACGTTTGTCCCCAAACCTGTTTATGTGCCGACGGCGGCAGAAACGCAGGCTGCGAAGTTGTCCGAATTGGACAACGAATACGCGACTAAGTTAGAGGACAACAAAAACTCTATTATCGTCGCCGCCACGGTAGATCAAGACGAAGAGTACGCCAATCAGCTGAGACAAGAACGGCAGGCTTTACAAGCTGAATATGTTCAGAAAAGGAGTGAGCTGTAATGGAAACAACCAAAAAATGCTTTTTGTGTGGACGCCCAATGAAACAACAAGAAGGGCTTTTGTATGAGCTCTGCACAAATCCGGAATGTCCTCGTTCCCAGCCGCTTCCGGAGCCCAATAGTGCTACTGAAGGGGAT
>NZ_NQXW01000023.1:0-39498 GCF_002287425.1 Megasphaera sp. ASD88
GGGGCAACAAGAAGTACATGAACATGAAGCACCTACAGGCGGCTCTGGAGGATACCTCCATTGCTGGGTGACTTCACTCATATCAGGGCCTGCAAACCATTTTGCGAAAAATACTTGACACTACCTTATGAGTTTTGAAGTTTGTCTTTCGTGTCCGTCGTGCCCTTCCATTGAAGTAGTATGAAGATGATGAAGGCGGCAGCAAAGGCGACGATGCTGGTCAGCTGGGCTGATTTGAGGCCCAGAGTCAGATTGACGTAGTCGCCGCGCAGAAATTCCAGAAAGAACCGTTCCGCTGCATAAAGCATGACGTACAGGCAGAAGACCTGTCCTTTTTTATGGGGAAAACAGCTGTAGAACAATAAGACGATGAATACGAGGACGTCAAGCTGGCCTTCCCAGACTTCTGCCGGCCATAGGGGCTGGCTGCCGTAGGTTCGATAGGCCAGGGTCGTTTCGGGATAGACAATGCCGAAATTTCCGCCTGTGGGATGACCGAAGGCATCGCCGTTCATGAGGTTGGCCATGCGGCCGACGGACTGGCCGAGAATGATGGCCGGTGCGATGAGGTCGGCAAAAGCCCAGGTGTCGATGTCGTGGCGGCGCGTGTACCAGTAGCCGGCGACAGCTCCGAATACCAGGCCGCCCTGGATAGCCATGCCGCCCTGCCAGACGAAGGGGATTTCCAACAGGTGGTTGTGATAATAGGCCCAGTCGAAGAAGAAGACGTCCCAAAGGCGGCCGCCGACGATGCCGGCTAGGCCGCAGCAGAGGGTAAAGTCGAATATGTGGACGTGCCAGCCCCGGCCATCCCGCTTCGTGATGTAGTAGGCTGTAATACCGGCGGAGATGATGCCGAGCATAAATAACAATCCGTAGGCCCGGATTGGGAAATCGCCGATAAAAAAGAGATATTGATGCAATAGAATAGCCTCCTTTGATGTTTTATACTTTCTCTTTATGGTATAATAGCCATGCAGTATACCTAGAGAGGAAAATTGCATTTTTTTCATTATACCTGATTTCAGAGAAATTTCCACCTGTTTTGCAAAAGGAGGGTGTCTATGAAACATACATCGCGGCTGCGGACGCTGTGCCTGGCGTCGCTGCTCGCCGTGTCTCTTCAAGTTGTCGTGGCGGCGTCCGGCGGAGAGGCCGTATCGGAACAAGCCGTGCCGGACCGCGGGCCGTGGGCTGCCATTCCGCGGGCAGCCATACCGGCAGCGGCGGAACATCCGGCGTCTATGGCGATTCGGGAAGAAGAAGGCCGCTGGCTCGTATCGGAAAAAGCTTTGCAGGAGTATGGCCTGTACAAGGCCGATGCCAAGAAGGGGACGTATTGGCTGCGACTGCCGCCGGCAAAGGATGGATCCGTCTTATGGAAGGATATGCAGGCGGCGCTGCGCCTGCCTGCGCGGCAAAGTGACGGCGAAACGAGTCTGAATATACGCCGTATTTATCGCACGATGGGCCTTTCCATGACGTGGGAAGAGGGGAAGCGGGAGCTGATGCGGCCTGTGTCTCCTACCCGTATTGCTCCGACGCTGCGTTCCTTGGAAGACAGCAATAGAGCTGCGGCGACAACTAATGCTGATACCAAAAAAGAGAAGAAAAAGAACAAGAAGAGCCGGAAGAAGCAGGAACGAAAGATGGGATTGGTCTTGTTCTGGGATCCTCTCATGCAGGGAGATGAAAACCTGCCGTCCCTGGATACGGCGCAGCCTGTCATGTCGCCCTGCGCTTTCCGCCTGACTGCTCAGGGCGTAGCGCTGCGGCACGATGATTTCGCCATGCTGGCTGACGCCTATGCTGCGAAGGGCTACGCCATGTGGCCCCTCATCGACAATAACTTCGACCCGGCCCTGACCCATGCCGTATTGAGCGACGACAAGCTTCAGGACACGATGATTAAAGAACTGATAGGCTATGCGCTGCTGTACGATTTCAAGGGCTATAATATTGATTTTGAAAACATCAACTATGCCGACAAAGACAGGCTGACGGCTTTTGTAGGGCGTTTGAGCCGGGCCTGCCGGGCTTACGGTCTGAAATTGTCCATGGATGTGACGCCCATATCGAACAGTATGAACTGGTCCCGCGTGTACGACCGGGCGGCGCTGGCGCCTCATCTTGATTACCTGATGATTATGGCCTATGACCAGTTTGGCCGCACGAGCTCCGTAGCCGGCCCCGTGGCGTCCTATCCCTGGGTAGAAAAGGCCGTGCAGAACGTGACGGCTATCGTGCCGGCGGAGAAGGTTGTCTTAGGTATGCCGCTGTACATGCGCCTGTGGTACGAAACGACGGAAGAAAAGGACTTGCCGCTGGATATCAACGAATGGCCTCCTGTTGCCGGAACGGAAGGAGCGGCTGAGAAGGACGTTGGGGCAGAGGCCTTGACGCCGTCCAAGCAAAACGAGGCGAAGGGTAAAACGGCTTTCAAAGAGGCGAAATCGAAGAAGCCCGTACTGCTGGTACGGACGCTGCCCATGTCGGCAAGCGGGCTGCTGCTTGAAAAATACAAGGACTACGTCACGTGGAACGACGAGCTGCGCCTGTACTACATGGATTTGCCCCTGACGACGGGCCGGGTCCAGGTGTGGTTTGAAGATGAAAAGTCCTTGACGGAAAAAGCTAAATTAATTACGAAATACAACCTCGGCGGCGCAAGTTTTTGGCGAAAAGGCTTCGAAGCGCCCCATTTTTGGCAGAGTTTTGCTCCGCAAGAATTGACTTGACGGCACGGGAACACTATAATAAGAAGAAGACCCTGCAGCAGCGCGGCCCCGCCCGCTGTACGCAGCGATAGGAGGCATAAGTAATTGGAAAAATATATTCCCCAAGAAATAGAAAAGAAATGGCAGCATAAATGGCTGGAAGACAAGACAGACCGTTGCCCCGACGACAACGGCAAGCCGCCGTATTATGTTCTGGAAATGTTTCCGTACCCTTCGGGCAACCTCCATATGGGGCATGTCCGCAACTACACGATTGGCGACGTCATCGCCCGCTACCGCCGCATGAACGGCTACAACGTCCTGCATCCCATGGGCTACGACGCTTTCGGTATGCCTGCTGAAAACGCGGCTATCAAACACGGCACGCCGCCGGCAGATTGGACGTTCAGCAATATTGAAAACATGACACGTCAGCAGAAGGCGCTCGGCCTTTCCTATGACTGGGATCGCGAAGTAGCTACGTGCCATGAAAAATACTATAAATGGACGCAGTGGATTTTCGAGCTGCTGTATAAGCGGGGCCTGGCATACCGCAAGGAAGCCAAGGTAAACTGGTGCGAAAAGTGCAACACCGTACTGGCTAACGAACAGGTCATCGACGGCTTGTGCTGGCGCTGCGATTCGCCTGTCGTCAAAAAGGATCTGAAGCAGTGGTTCTTCAAAATCACCGATTATGCCGACCGCCTTCTCGACGATTTGAAGCTCCTGCCCGGCTGGCCGGAACGGGTTAAAACGATGCAGAAAAACTGGATTGGCCGCAGCGAAGGGGCGGAATTTTCCTTTGAAATCCCGGAAATCGGCAAATCCATTCCCATGTTCTCTACCCGCGTGGACACGATTTTCGGTGTTACGTACATCGTGCTGGCTCCGGAACATCCCTATGTAGAAGAGCTCATCAAGGGCCGGGAAAACGAAGCGGAGCTTCGCGCCTTTATTACGCGCATGAAGAACATGAACGACATCGAACGGACGTCGAACGACGCCGAAAAAGAAGGCATGTTCACCGGCGCTTACGCTGTCAACCCCCTGAATAACGAGCAAGTGCCGATCTGGATTGCTAACTACGTCCTGGTAGATTACGGTACAGGCGCCGTCATGGGCGTTCCGGGCCACGACCAGCGCGACTGGGAATTCGCTAAAAAATTCAATCTGCCTATCCGCTTAGTTGTACAGAATAAAGACATGAGCCTCGATTTGGATACGATGGAAGGGGCTTACCACGACCCGGGCGTTCTGGTTAACTCCGGCGAATTCAACGGCCTGACTGACGAAGAAGGCCGCAAGGCCATTACGAAATGGCTCGTCGATCACAACCTCGGCAAGGGCACGGTCAACTTCAAGCTCCGCGACTGGCTTATTTCCCGTCAGCGTTATTGGGGCGCGCCGATTCCTATTATTTACTGCCCGAAATGCGGCGAACAACTCGTGCCGGAAGATCAGCTGCCGGTTAAGCTGCCGACGGACGTCCAGTTTACGGCCGGCGCCGTATCTCCCTTGGCGACGAGCGAAGAATTCGTTCACTGCACCTGCCCGAAATGCGGCGGCCCGGCGACGAGAGAAACCGATACGATGGATACCTTCGTCTGCTCGTCCTGGTATTTCCTGCGCTATACCGACGCCCGCAACGACGAACAGGCCTGGGACCCGAAAAAGGCCAACCACTGGATGAATGTAGACCAGTACATCGGCGGCATTGAACACGCGATTCTGCACCTGATGTACTCCCGTTTCTTCATGAAGGTCTTCCACGACGCCGGCCTCGTCGACAATGTAGAACCGTTCGAACGCCTTCTGACCCAGGGCATGGTCCTCATGGACGGCAGCAAGATGTCGAAATCAAAGGGCAACGTCGTATCGCCGGAAGAAATCCTCGCCAAATACGGCGCCGATACGGGCCGGCTGTTTATCCTGTTTGCCGCGCCGCCGGAACGTGACCTCGAATGGTCCGATCAGGGCGTAGAAGGTTCGTACCGTTTCCTCAACCGAGTATGGCGTATCGTCCACCAGTACATTGACCTGGCTAAGAACGGCGAAAGAGACCGCGATTTGACGGAAGCAGAAAAGGCGCTTCGCCTGCAGGAACATAAAACCATCGCCAAGGTGACGGAAGACGTCAAAGGCGTAGACGGCGACTATGCGCTGAATACGGCTGTCAGCTCAATTATGGAGCTGGTAAATGCCATGTATGCCTATGTCGGCGCCAATACATCTATCCGCAGCGACGTTGCCTTAGAGGTCAACACCAATCTCTTAAAGCTCCTGGCTCCCTTTACGCCGCACATTACAGAAGAATTGTGGCAGATTGCCGGCTTTGAAGGCAGTGTTCACGAACAGGATTGGCCGGAAGTAGATGCTGGCGCTTTGGTCGTCGATGAAATCGAACTGCCTGTCCAGATTAACGGCAAGGTACGCGAACGTATCACTGTTCCCGTTGAAATCGGTCAGGATGAATTGAGGGAAAAGGTATTGTCTATGCCGCGTGTCAAGGATTTCACTGACGGCAAGACAATCGTTAAATTTATCGTTGTACCTAAAAAAATCATCAATATCGTCGTAAAATAAAGGCGGCAATATATGAAGTATAGAGGAGGATGTCTGAACGGCATCCTCTTTTTTTTGCAATGAGGAGGAAGGTCATGGATGAGTTCAAGCCCTGGCCGGAAAGAATTGTCCGGCAGAATCCCTGCATGAATACAGTGCTTTGCGCTGTACTGGTACCTATTGTACGCATTGACGGTGAAGAGCATGTAGTCTTTGAGGTGCGGAGCAGCAAGTTGAGCTGGCAGCCCGGTGATATTTGTTTTCCCGGCGGCGTCATAGAACAGCGTGACGCCAGTCCTCTGGAGGCGGCACTGCGGGAGACGCAGGAGGAATTAGGCGTAGGATTGCCGCATATCCGGGTCTGGGGGCCATTGGATTACGTAGAATCGCCTGTAGGTGTGAAGATATATCCCTTTGCGGCCCAGCTGGATACGACGAATTTCGTTGTCAGCCGGGGAGAGATAGACCATCTCTTTACGGTGCCTTTGGCATGGTTTAGCGGCCGTAAGCCAGAGGTTGCCCAGGTTGAGCTGGCTACGAGGCCGGGGCCGGGATTTCCCGCCGGTCTGCCCGTGTCGGGACAGGCAGGGTGGAAAAAGCGCAGCACATATAATGTGCTCTTTTACTATTATAAAGAATACAAAATTTGGGGAATTACGGCCCAGATTCTTGACAACTTCCTGGGGATTCGTGCTATAATAAACGCATAGCTTTCCTTAATTTTCGTATGACGTATAATTTACCATGCGTAATGTTAAAAGTGGAACAAGCACAGTGCTGCACTGCCTTTTCGTCTGCCGCAGCACGGCGAGACGATTAGCACATTTATCTTATAGGTTGAATCATTCCGGCATTTGTCAAGGTAATTTTTTAATTTTTTTCTAAGTAGTCCTAAAAAGTCTGGATACACGACAAGGATTACAAAATAGCATAATTATATTGTGCCTTAAGTGACATTTGCTATTGATTTAACATGTGAAAAGTTGTACAATTCAGGTGTAAGCACTTAAAGGTTGTGTATATGTGCCCCAAACAGTATGCACTGCACGGGAATGTTTCACTATTCACACTATTATTTAAGGAGAGTGGAAGTATCATGAATTTTAATTTAACAGATGTACAACAGGAATTTGTAAGATTGGCTAAAGACTTTGGCGAAAAGAAATTGGCCCCGACGATTACGGAACGCGACCATCAGGGCATTTTCGATCGTGCTCTCGTTGACGAAATGCTCGGCCTCGGCTTGGCTGGTGCTTATTTCGAAGAAAAATACGGCGGCGCTGAATGCGACGTATTGAGCTACATCCTGGCCGTTGAAGAATTGGCTAAATACGATGCTGGTATGTCCATCACCTTGTCCGCTCATGTATCCCTCTGCATCAACCCGATTTGGCAGTTTGGTACGGAAGAACAGAAAGAAAAATACCTGCCCGGCTTGATCGAAGGCACGAAACTCGGCGCATTCGGCTTGACAGAACCGAACGCTGGTACTGATGCTTCCGGCCAGCAGACCGTTGCTACGAAAGACGAAAACGGCGACTACATCCTGAATGGCTCCAAAGTATTCATCACGAATGCCGGCGAAGCTGACGTTTACATCGTATTCGCTATGACCGATAAATCCCAGGGCACGAAAGGCATCAGCGCCTTCATCATCGAAAAAGGCTGGGAAGGCTTTACATTCGGTAAGAAAGAAGACAAATTGGGCATCCATACTTCCCAGACGATGGAATTAGTATTCCAGAACGTAAAAGTTCCGAAAGAAAACCTCCTCGGCGGCGAAGGCAAAGGCTTCAAAGTTGCTATGATGACCTTGGACGGCGGCCGTATCGGCGTTGCTGCTCAGGCTCTCGGCATTGCAGAAGCTGCTTTGAACGATGCAGTTGAATACTCCAAACAGCGTGTTCAGTTCGGCAAACCGCTTTGCAAATTCCAGTCCGTTTCCTTCAAACTGGCTGACATGAAGATGAAGATTGAAGCTGCTCGTAACCTCGTTTACAAAGCTGCTTTCTTGAAACACGAAGGCCAGCCGTTCACGGTTGACGCTGCTATCGCTAAGAGATTCGCTTCCGACGTAGCTATGGAAGTTTCCGTTGAAGCTGTTCAGATCTTCGGCGGCTATGGCTACAGCGAAGAATATCCGGTTGCTCGTCATATGCGTGACGCTAAGATCACTCAGATCTATGAAGGCACCAACGAAGTTCAGTTGATGGTAACATCCGGCGCTTTGTTGCGGTAAGCAATTTTTAAGGTTTATGATACGGGCTTGGTCTGAAAAGACCAAGCCTGTTGAATAAAAAGATACTTTTTTTAGGAGGCAAACGTAAATGGAAATATTGGTATGTGTCAAACAAGTTCCGGACACAGCAGAAGTTAAGATTGACCCCGTAAAACATACCGTCATTCGTGCTGGTGTTCCTAACATTTTCAACCCCTTTGACCAGAACGCTTTGGAAGCAGCTTTGCAGTTGAAGGACAATCAGGGTGCAAAGGTTACTGTCCTTTCCATGGGTCCCCCGCAGGCAAAAGACGTATTGCGCGAAGCTCTGGCAATGGGCGCTGACGACGCTTATCTCCTGACAGACCGCAAAGTTGGCGGCTCTGATACATTGGCTACAGGTTATTGCCTGGCTCAGGCTGTTAAAAAAGTTGCTGAACTCAAAGGCATCGAACAGTTCGATATCATCCTTTGCGGCAAACAGGCTATCGACGGCGACACGGCTCAGGTTGGCCCGCAGATCGCTTGCGAACTCGGCATTCCTCAGATTACATATGCTGCCGAAATCAAAGTTGAAGGCACGACTGTAACGGTTAAACAGCAGAACGAAGAAGGCTACATCGTAACGGAAGCTCAGTTCCCCGTTTTGATTACAGCCGTTAAAGAATTGAACGAACCGCGCTTCCCGACCATCCGTGGTACGATGAAAGCAAAACGTCGTGAAATTCCTGAATTGTCTGCTGCTGACATCAACGCTGACGAATCTCAGATTGGTTTGAGCGGTTCTCCGACAAAAGTTCGTAAGATTTTCACACCGCCTCAGAGAACACAGGGTCTCGTTATTAACGAAGAAGACGCCCAGGTAGCAGTAGATCAGTTGATGGCTAAATTGACTGAAAACAAAATCATCTAATTTCTAAGGAGGAACAGTGAAAATGGATTTAGCAGAATACAAAGGCGTATATGTAATCGCTGAACAATTCGAAGGCAAATTACGTAACGTATCTTTCGAACTGTTGGGCCAGGGCCGTAAATTGGCTGACGGCATCGGTGACGAAGTAGGTGCGGTACTGATTGGTTATAACGTAAAACCGTTGGCACAGGAACTCATCGCTCATGGCGCTCACAAAGTATATGTATATGACGATGAAAAATTGGCTAACTACAACACAACGGCTTACTCTAAAGTTCTGTGCGACTTCTTCCATGAAGTTAAACCGAACGTATTCCTCGTAGGCGCTACGAACATCGGCCGCGATCTCGGCCCCCGCGTCGCTAACTCCCTGAAAACGGGCTTGACGGCTGACTGCACGGGTCTTTCCGTTGACGAAGACGGCAAGACGATCGTTTGGACTCGTCCGGCTTTGGGCGGCAACATCATGGCTGAAATCATTTGCCCGGATAACCGTCCGCAGATGGGTACTGTTCGTCCGAACGTATTCAAAAAACCGGAAGCTGATCCGAGCGCTACAGGCGAAGTTATCGAAATGGAAGCAAAACTTTCCGACGCTGACTTCATGACGAAATTCGTTGAACTCATTAAAATGGGCGGCGAAGGCGTTAAGATCGAAGAAGCTGACGTTATCGTTGCCGGCGGCCGCGGCATGAACGGCGCTGAACCGTTTGTTAACGGCGGTATCCTGAAAGAATTGGCAGACGTATTGGGCGGCGCTGTCGGCGCATCCCGTGCAGCTGTTGACGCTGGCTGGATCGACGCTCTCCATCAGGTTGGCCAGACAGGTAAGACTGTTGGCCCGAAACTCTACATCGCTTGCGCTATTTCCGGTGCTATTCAGCACTTGGCAGGCATGACGGGTTCTGACTGCATCATCGCTATCAACAAAGACGAAGATGCTCCGATCTTCAAAGTTTGCGACTACGGTATCGTTGGCGACGCTTTCGAAGTAGTTCCCAAACTCACAGCAGCTATTAAAGCAGCCAAAGGTATGGCATAATACCTAGATTTCCATAAGCCTAAAAAAGGACTGTCTTCGGGCAGTCCTTTTTACGTAGCTGCAGTTCTTTAAGTTCTTAATTTGAAGTAAAAAAAGACTAAAGTTTCTTGACAAGGTACATCGTACGTCGTATAATTTACGCATACATAGAAATATGTAACAAGCCTTGAAAAGGACATGATATTTTCAGCGGCTTTATCAGAGAGGGGCATAGTTGGTGTGAGTGTCCTTAAAGCGTGAAAGTGTTACCCCCTTGGAGCTAATCGTCGGAATTTGTAGTACGGCGGTTCGGTCGCCACGTTATAGCGTTTGAGTACATCAGTAGTTTTTGCTGATGAACTAGGGTGGAACCACGTGAGCATGCTCTCGTCCCTTGAGGACGGGAGCTTTTTTTATTAAGGAGGATGTATTATGGCAGAATTAGTGTTAAAAGACGGCAGCAAAAAAGTATTTGCCGACGGCATTTCGTTGTACGATGCTGCGAAAGAGCTGAGCAACAGCTTGGCTAAGAAAGTATTGGTAGCGAAAGTCAATGGAGACGTAACGGATTTGCGGGAAACGATCGTCGACGGCTCTACGGTTGAATTCCTGACTTTCGACGCCCAGGAAGGGAAGGACACGCTCCGCCATACGGCATCTCATATCATGGCTCAAGCCGTTCAGCGTTTGTTCAAGGATGTTAAATTTGCCATCGGTCCGTCCATCGAAAACGGTTTTTACTACGATTTCGATACGGAACATCGGTTTACGCAGGAAGACTTCGTTGCTATCGAAGCAGAAATGGAAAAAATCGTCAAAGAAAATCTCGCCTTGACGAAAGAAGTCGTGTCCCGCGACGAAGCGCTGAAGATGTTCAAGGAAGCCGGTCAGGACTACAAGGTAGAATTGATTGAAGACCTGCCGGAAGGCGAACAGATTTCCTTATACCGCCAGGGCGATTTCGTCGATTTGTGCGCAGGACCGCACTGCGAAACGACGGGCCGGGTCAAAGCCTTCAAGCTGCTGACCGTTGCCGGCGCGTACTGGCGCGGCGATGAACACAATAAGATGCTCCAGCGTATTTACGGCACGGCTTTTGAAAAGAAAGACGACTTGGACGCATATCTGCACATGCTGGCTGAAGCGGAAAAGCGCGACCATCGTAAATTGGGCAAGCAGCTCGACTTGTTCAGCTTCCACGAAGAAGGCCCGGGCTTCCCGTTCTTCCACGCAAAAGGCATGGTTCTCCGCAAGACGTTGCTCAAATTCTGGTATGAACTGCATGACGAAGCGGAATATGACGAAATCAGCACGCCGACAATCCTGAGCCGCCACCTGTGGGAACAGTCCGGTCACTGGGATCATTACCGCGACAACATGTATTTCACGACGATTGACGACGAACCGTACGCGATTAAGCCGATGAACTGCCCCGGCGGCATCCTCGTCTACAAGAGCGACGTACACAGCTACCGCGATTTCCCCATGCGGATGGCTGAATTGGGCCTGGTTCACCGCCACGAGCTTCACGGGGCTCTCCACGGCTTGTTCCGCGTCCGCTGCTTTACCCAGGACGACGCCCACATCTTCATGCTGCCGAGCCAGATGGAAGAAGAAATTTCCGGCGTTATCGACTTGTTTGACAAGGCTTACAACGTATTCGGCTTGGAATACCGCGTCGAATTGTCTACTCGTCCGGAAGACTCCATGGGCTCCGACGAAATTTGGGAATTAGCGACGAGCACCCTGCGCAAGGTATTAGAAGACAGAAACATTCCGTACCAGGTCAACGAAGGCGACGGCGCTTTCTACGGTCCGAAGCTCGACTTCCACGTCAAGGATTCCATCGGCCGTACTTGGCAGTGCGGTACGATCCAGCTTGATATGCTCATGCCGGAACGCTTCGACATGACTTATGTCGGCGAAGACGGCCAGAAGCATCGCCCGGTCATGGTACACCGTACCTGCTTCGGCAGCATCGAACGCTTCCTGGGCATCCTCATCGAAAACTATGCTGGAGCCTTCCCCGTATGGCTCGCTCCGGTACAGATCAAATTCCTGCCCATTTCCGATAAGCATTTGGCCTATGCTTTGGAACTGCGCAAGAAATTCAAGAAGCTGGGCATCCGCGTAGAAGTAGACGAAAGCAACGAAAAGATCGGCTACAAGATTCGCAAGGCCCAGATGGAAAAGGTTCCGTACATGGCTATCATCGGCGACAAGGAAATCGAAACGAATACCTTGTCCCTCCGTGACAGAGCAAAAGGCGATCTCGGCGCAAAACCGGTCGACGAAGTCGTCGCTCATATTCAGGAACTGACGGCTACGCGCAAAGGATAATAGCATAGGATATACGTTAGGGCATGCCCGTGCAGGGCATGTCCTTTTCCTATTACAAAACGGTTCGTCTGGCCATACTTTTTCTCATTTCATAGTTGACAAGATCGGATATATCAGGCAAAATAAGTAGCGTTGTGTCTTCATAGGGCGTACAAGCCGCGTGGCCTGCGACGGCTGGAAATGCTGCGTACGGAGTGGAGATAGAACGCACTATACGTTTGAAATGAGGGTTATACATGATGAAGAAACTAATCGCTATGGCGGCGGCCAGTATCCTGACAATGGGCATGACGAGTGCCGGGGCTGCCAATCCCTTTGTCGACGTGCCTGCCGACAGCTGGGCTTACCACTCTGTGGCGGAGCTGGCTGAGGCCGGCGTGATTCAGGGCGTAGACGGAAATTATTTTCAGGGAAACCGTTCCATTACGCGGTATGAAGCGGCTGAAATGGTCGCCAAGGCTATGGCTCATATGGACAGGGCGTCGGTGGAACAGCGGGCCGTGATTCACAAGCTGGCCGACGAGTACGCTGAAGAGCTGAACCGCCTCGGCCTTCGCGTCGCGGCTTTAGAGAACAAGGTCGGCAATGTGAAGTTTAGCGGCGACGCCCGCTTCCGCTATCGCTATCAGAATTCTGCAGGCAGCCGCGCCGGCAAGGAAAATGACAATTCCTGGGATTACCGCATCCGTCTTCGCGGACAGGCACAGCTCGACGAACGTCTGAAAGCCACCGTAAGCATTAGTTCGGATTGGCAGAGCTTCAGTGAAAACGGCGCGGTCAGCGGCGGCACGAACGACGCCTTTGCCGACGCCCTTAAAGTCGACTACGAGGCGGATTCCTTTTATCTGAGCCTCGGCCGGACGGATATATACAAGATCGGCGGCCCGCGCAGCTATGGGTACACGTACAGCGATATTTTCGACCGTGCTGAAGGGCAATACCGTACAGATGCTTTTGCTCTTACGGCGGGCTACGGCAAATTCAAAAAGGGGAATGTCATGGCCGGCAGCGTCCAAGGCGATGATTCCATCAACGGCGTAAAGACCGGCTACGGCGAAATCGAAGCTTTTTTTGGCAGCGATTCGGCTGCCGGCGTATATTATAATGATTTCAATACGACTGGGAACGGAGAAGCCAACAGGGATTTTAACGCCGACTCCTTGTGGGGCGCCTATGCCAGCGTCAACATCGGCTCGAAATGGAATGTATTGGCTCAGTATGAACGCACGAACTTAAACCATGATACGAAATATACGCACGACGACGGCTCTGCCGACTTGTTCATCGGCCGCCTGATGTACGGGAAATCAAGCATGGCAATCCCGAAATCGTGGGATATCTGGACGGAATACATCGACGCAGAAGACGGTACCTGGCTCGGCGGCTTTACGACGTCGTGGCGCTTCGCCTCGCAGATGGACAATCTGACGTCATGGGGCGTCGGCGTCAACTATGTATTTGCCAAGAACGCCATGTTCAGCGTCATGCAGTCCTTCGCTACGGAAGCCAAGGCCGGCGGCATGGCTGATCCGGAAGAACAGACGCGGGCAGAATTGATTTTCGCGTTCTAAGCGGAAGAACCCGGCGCGGCGGACAAGTCGCGCGAAGGCCGGCTGCCAGTTGACGGCAGGGACAGAATCTCCTACAATAGAAACGAAACACAGACAAAAGAGAGGTACGTTATGATTATCAACTGGTATCCCGGCCACATGGCGAAAGCCAGGCGGCTGATAGAAGCAAATCTGAAGGTCATCGACGTTGTCATCGAGCTCGTCGACGCCCGCATCCCCATGAGCAGTACCAACCCCATGATAGCCAGCCTCATCGGCCAGAAGCCGTCGGTCGTCGTCATGAACAAGGCCGACCTGGCCGACCCGGACATGGTAAAGGAATGGGTGCAGTATTATAAGAAGCAGGGACGCATCGTGCTGCCCTTGAACAGCAAGGACGGCAAGGGCGTTAAGCAGCTCGTCGCCCTGGTACGTAAGCTGGCTGAACCGAAGCTGGCTCATTGGCGGGCCCGGGGACTGAAGAACCGTTCCGTGCGGACGATGATTCTCGGCATTCCCAACGTAGGCAAGTCGACGCTTATCAACAAGCTGGCCCGGCGCAGCGCCGCCAAGACGGCCGACAAGCCGGGCGAAACGAAGGGCAAGCAGTGGGTTCACATCGGCGACCAGCTCGACCTTCTCGACACGCCGGGCGTATTGTGGCCTAAGCTGGAAAATCAGGTCAGCGCCTATCGGCTGGCCGCGACAGGGGCCATTTCCGACACGGTATTCGACATGGAAACGGTCATTACCCAGCTCATCGAAGAATTGAGCCAGTTCTACGCCGACGAATTGCTGGCGAGATTTAAGCTGGACGCGCTGGGAGCTGCGCCCTTGGAAACGATCGAAGCCATCGGCCGCAAGCGTGGCTGCATCGTATCAGGCGGCGTCGTCGACATGGAGAAGACTTATAAGCTCATTTTGAAGGAATACCGCGAAGGCAAAATCGGCTTGATTTCCCTGGACCGCTGCGGCGAAGCGTGTGGGGGCGGAGAATCATGATCGACATCGGGCAGCTAAAGACGGCTGATATTAAAGCCCTGCTGGAGCAGAATCCCGACGACGTCATGGCCCTGCTGCAGACTATGAAGGAAGACCGCCGCCTTTCCGTACAAAAATTAGCGGATACCTATATCCGCCGCAAGATGAAGGAAGAAGCCGAACGGGAACGAGTCATGCACATGTATTCCCTGGAAACGGCCTATTATAACGACGGCATATACCACGTCGCCGGCATCGACGAAGCCGGGCGGGGCCCCGTGGCCGGGCCGGTCATGGTAGCCGCCGTCATCCTGCCGCCTTACTGGGAATGTCCCGGATTAAACGACAGCAAAAAGCTGTCGGCGGCGAAACGGGACGCTTTGTATGATAAAATCATGGCTGAAGCCGTGGCCGTGTCGTGCGTTGCCAAGTCGGAGCTGGAAATCGATGCCCTCGACATTTACCACGCGACGATGCAGGGCATGTATGAAGCGGCGGCGGGCCTTGCTGTGCCGGCGGAAGCCGTCCTCATCGACGCCATGCCCTTGAAGGATCTGACGGTACCTCATCAGTCCGTCGTCCACGGCGACAGCCAGAGCGCGTCTATTGCAGCGGCTTCGATTATCGCCAAGGTGACGAGGGACCGGGTCATGATGGAATACGACGAGGTTTATCCTCAGTACGGATTTGCCGTCCATAAAGGCTATTTGACGCAGCGCCACGTCGACGCCATACGGCAGTACGGCCCCTGTCCCATCCATCGGCGCAGCTTTGAGCCGATCAAGAGCATGACGGCCGGACAATAATATACTTAAATATATGCAGACAAAAAAGCTGGTCATCGCCGGCTGCCTGTTTCGGCAGCGGCGAGGCCAGCTTTTGCAGTATATAGGCGGTCTGTCAGAATAAATCCTTTCGCCACAGCATGAAGACGGCGCAGAGGGCGCAGAAAAAGGCGATGGCGATGACGTATACGAAACCCATGACGTTGTTGGCGAAGGGCAGGGGGACGTTGATGCCCCAAAAACTGAAGATAATCGTCGGCACGGCCAGGATAATCGTGATGGAGGCCAGGAATTTCATGACGATGTTCAGGTTGTTGGAAATGATAGAGGCGAACGTATCGGACATGCTCATGAGGATGTTGGAATACATTTCAACCATTTCGATAGCCTGCTTGTTTTCGATGATGACGTCTTCCAGCAGGTCCTCATCTTCTTCGTACATTTTCAGCAGGTGATGGAGAGACGTGTTGCGGCGCAGGCGCATGAGACGCTCCATGACGATGCCGTTGCCCCGCAGGGCCGACGTAAAGTAGGTCAGGGACTTCTGTAATTCCAATAAGAGGAAGAATTCCTTGTTGCGCATGGAATGGCGCAGGATATCTTCGATATCGTCGGTGCGGTGGTTAATCTGCATCAGGTATTTTAGGAACAACGTGGCCGAGCGATAGAGTATCTGGAACAAGAAACGCGTTTTTTTGAAGGTATAAAACAGAGGATATTTATTTTCCGTGAACGCGCGCATGACTTCCGTTTCCTGGATGCACAGGGTGATGATGAAATCGGGCGTGATAAAGATGCCCAGCGGCAAGGTGTCGTAGCTGTCCGTTTCCAGAATAATCGGGATGTTGATGACGACGAAGATGTAGTTGTCTTCTAATTCTACGTGAGAACGTTCTTCCGTATCCAGAGCGGTCTTCAGCACGTCCGTCGGGATTTCCGTTACCATCGATACGAGCTGTAAGTCTTCCGAATCGGGATTTACGACGTCGATCCATGAGCCTTTTTCCGCAGACACCAGGGAAATATTATTTTCCAGGTGGCCGTTATTGTGTTTGTATACTTGAATCATGGCGCTTCTCCGTTTCCTCTTAGTTTAGCGGACTTTCGAATCCAAATTCTAATATAATCATAAATATCTATCAAGTCAAGGGAAAGGGGCAGATTTTAAACGAAATGAACTGTAAATTTAGGGTAAACGGGGAAATGGAAGAGGCTGGCCGTCCGCCGCGGCGAAGGCAGAGAATAGACTACACGAACAAGAGAGAATTTGTTATAATGAATAAGTATATCTTTTTGTAAGACGCGCCGCGAGGCGAAGGAATTCGAAAGATACGTACAGAGAAGCTGCGGAAGCAGCAAAAGGGGGATATATTGTGATTGCTGTAATTATCAACGGGGCAGCGACCGCTTTGGGCGCCGTGCTGGGCGTCATATTGAAGAAGGGCGTGCCGGAGCACGTATCGAAGGCCGTCTTTTCGGCCATCGGTCTGTGCCTGGCCGTCATGGCGATTCAGGGCGCCATTCAAACGGAAAACATACTGCTCATGGTGTTGTCCATCGCCATCGGCGTGGCCGTTGGGACGGTGTTGGCTATCGAAGACCGGATGCAGTCCTTCGGCCTTTGGCTGCGGAACCGCATGAAAGCCGGCGGCGATTCGAACTTTGTCGAGGCCTTCGTCACCTTGTCGGTCATGCAGGTCGTCGGCGCGATGGCTATTTTAGGGCCTATTCAGGCAGCTCTTTTAGGAGATACGACGCTCTTATATTTGAAATCTACCATTGACGGCATATCGGCCTTTATTTTCGGAGCGTTGTACGGAGTGGGCGCCGTGCCGGTAGGCATCGTCATCATCGTATACGAGCTGGCCGTGTATGCCGTGGCGTCCCTGCTGTCGCCCCTCATGACGCCCGATGTCATCCGCGAGCTCAGCGCCGTAGGCAACGTCATGATCCTGGCTATCGCCTTGAACATGATGGGCTTGACGAAGCTCAAGGTGGCCGATTATACGCTGGGTATGGTTGTTCCTATCATATATTATAACCTTATTGTATTGTTTTAAGAAAACTGCCGCGAGGAAAGAGGAACGGTCCATTGCGATTAGTGAAAATGGAGCTGCGGGGATTTAAATCCTTCGCAGACAAAACGACACTGGTATTTGACAAAGGCATAACGGCGATTGTCGGGCCGAACGGAAGCGGCAAGAGCAATATTTCCGACGCCGTCCGCTGGGTCATGGGCGAGCAAAACGTGCGCCAGCTCCGCGGGCAGAAGGCGGAAGATGTCATTTTTGCCGGTACGGAAAGGCGGCGGCCCCAGGGGGCGGCGGAGGTGTCGCTGTATTTTGACAACAGCGACGGCACGCTGGACGTAGACTTTGCAGAAGTCGTCGTGACGCGGCGCCTGTTCCGCTCCGGCGACAGCGAGTATTACATCAACAAGCGGCCCTGCCGGATGAAGGACATTCACATGCTCTTTGCCGATACGGGCATCGGGCAGGATTCCATGGCCGTCATCGGGCAGAACCGCGTCGACCGTATCCTGAACAGCAAGCCCGAAGACCGGCGCATTATCTTTGAAGAGGCGGCCGGCATCAGCCGCTATAAGGGCCGCAAGCAGGAAGGCCTGCGGAAAATCGCCGAGACGGAGCGAAACGTCGAGCGTATCCGCGACATGATGGCTATGCTGGAGGAACGCCTGGGGCCCATGAAGGAACAGGCCGAAACATTACAAACCTTTCGCCAGTTAGATGCAGAGCGCATATCCTATGAAGGGACGCTGACCCTGCAGGAGCTGCGCAACTGCGAACGCTTGCTGGAAAAGGCGGAAAACAACCGCCTGGCCGTGCTGACAGAACGGCAGGACGTCGTGAAGGCGTTGGCCGAAGCCGAAGAGAAGCGCAGTACCCTGATGGCCGCTATGGAGCGGGAAGGGGAGACGATGCGGCGACTCGACAGCGAAGCCCGACAGGTCCATACTGAACTGGACGGCATGAAAAGCCGCCGCGAAGCTTTCGTCCAGCGCAAGGAAGCGCTGAAGGAAAGAGGAGCGGAGCTGGATCGGGAAGAACGGGACTGGCAGAAAAAGAAGGAAGACGCTGCCAAGCGCGGCCTGGAATTGCAGGAATTGTCGGCTCAGAAGACGGCGGAGCTGGCTGCGGCCAGGAAAGGCCTGGCCCTGACGCAGGCCCTGTTCGGCAAGGCGGAAGAGCAGGCCCGTCAGGCTGCGGCTGAGCTGGAAAAGGTGACTGCGTCTAATTCGGACCGCCAGCAGAAGCTGTTTGTCCTGCGGCGCGATGCAGAAGAACTGCGGCGGCGCCTGCAGGAAAATGGAGAACGCTGCGATGAGCTGCAGCGGGCCGTAGGGGCGCAGCAGGCGGCGCGGAAAGAAGCCGAGCGGCGCTGCGGCGACGCGGCGGCGCAGGAAGAAGCCCTGCGGCAAGAAGCGTCAGCGGCTGAAGGGGCTGCAGCGTCCAGCCGCAGCCAATGGGAAGAAGCTGCGCAGGCGCTGCAGCGCATAGAAGATACGTACCGCCGCCAGCGAGGTCAGGAAGACGCGCTGGCTCAGCGCATCCGCGTGCTGGAAAGTATGGAGCAGGAGCACGAAGGGGCAGGCCGTCCGGCTAAGGCCGTTTTGGACGCCAAGACAGGCTGGAGACGCCAGGTGTGCGGCCTCGTCGGAGAACTGTGCCGCATACCGCCGGCCTACGCCGCGGCGCTGGACGTTGCTCTAGGCGCGGCGTCCCGGTACATCGTGACGGAAGACGAACAGACGGCGAAGGCGGCCATTGCCTATTTAAAAGACCGCCGAGCCGGCCGGACGACATTTTTGCCCCTCGATACGGTGAAGGAACGCCGGCGGACCCGTGACGAAGAAGCGGCAGCCCAGGAGCCGGGCATCATCGGATTTGCCAGCGATATTTTGACCTATGACGCGGCCTATGCCGGTATTTTTGCGTCGCTCTTGGGAAAGACCCTCGTCGCCGATTCGGTAGACGCCGGTTCCCGGACGGCGCGGAAATATGGATACAGGCTGCGCATCGTCTGCCTGGACGGCACGCAGTTCAACGCCGGCGGTTCTTTGACCGGCGGCAGCCTGAAGGCCAAGGAAGGCTCCCTGATCAGCCGGCGGGCTTTGCTGGAAGACTTAAAGGAACAGGCCGTCCAGCTTCGGGCGGCCAAGGAACGGACGGCTGCCCAAGGGCGCGAGATGCGCTGCAAAGCAGAAGAGCTGAAACAAACCCTTGACAAACAGGATGAGCAAAGCCGCGCGCTGCAGGTAGAGCTGCAGAAGCGGCAGTGGCAGGCTGAGTCGGCCCGGCAGGAAGCAGAGAAAGCGCAGGAAGAGCTGCAGCGCCTCGACGGGCAGGCAGAGCAGCTGCAGCAGATACGGGCCGATATGCAGGCCGAGCTGGTGCGGCAGGAAGAGGCGTTGGCCATCCTGGAACAGACGCCGACAGAAAATACGCAGGAATTGGAAGCGGCGCGGACGGCGGCCTTGCAGGAAGCGGAGGAATGCCGTCAAACCCTTACGGAGCGGCAGATTGCCGTGGCGACGCTGGAAGAACAGGTACGCCAGGCGGGAGAGCAGATGCGCCGGCACTGCGAAGAAACGGCGCAGCATGGCCGCGACGGCGAAGGGCTGTCCGACCGGCGGCGCGAATGGCAGGCCCGCTTGACGGAAACGGAAACGCTGCTGCAGGAATTGACGGAAAAGATTGCATTGAAAGAACGGGAAACGCAGCAGAAGGATGCGGAAAAAGAAGGATTTTACCGTGACAGGGAAGAAAACTTCCGGCAAAGCCAGACGCTGGAGCAAGCCCTGACGGAGCTGCGGGAACGGGAACGGCTGTGCAGCGAGCGCCTCAGCGCCGCCAACGTGCAGCTGGAAAAATACAGCGGCGACATACGCCGCGGCGAAGAACTGCTGGCCCTGCAGGGCCTGACGCGGCAGGAAGCGATGGAACGGCGGCGCGACGGCTCGCTGAAAGAGCTCCACGACCGCGTGGCCGACTTGAAGCGGCGCATTGCCGATCTGGGGCAGATCAACGGCAACGCCGAGGAAGAATACCAGGCGGCCCTGGCGCAGCAGGAATTTTACCAGAAGCAATGCGCCGATTTGCAGGAATCGCGGGCCAAGCTGGAGGACATCGTCGCCGAAATCGACGACGCTATGACGGCCCAGTTCCGTCAGGCTCTCGGCGAGATCGGCGGCCATTTTCAGCAGATTTTCAGCCGCCTCTTCGGCGGCGGCCAGGCTAAGGCCGTGCTGACGGACGAGCAGGACGTGCTGAACGCCGGCATCGAGATTATGATTCAGCCGCCGGGAAAGAAAAAGCAGCAGCTGTCCTTGTTGTCCGGCGGCGAACGGGCTCTGACGGTCATCGCTTTGCTCCTGGCCTTCCTGGCCTATCATCCGGCGCCGTTCTGCCTCGTCGACGAAGTGGACGCGGCCCTGGACGAGGCCAACGTCGAGCGCATGGCCCGCTATTTGAAAAATTACAGCGGCGCGACGCAGTTCATCGTCATTACGCACCGCCGCAAGACGATGGAAGCAGCCAATACGCTGCAGGGCGTGACGATGGAAGAACGGGGCGTATCCCGGCTATTAACTGTTAAAGTAGACGAACTCTTAGAGAAAGGAACGTAATCATGGGCTTTTTTTCAAAATTGCGCAAAGGTCTGGAAAAGACGAAGAAATCATTTATTCAGAATATTGAAACGGTCGTCCGCGGCTACGCCAAGATCGACGACGAAATGTACGAGGATTTGGAAGCGGTCATGCTGACCAGCGATATCGGCGTCGAAACAACGGATTACCTGCTGGGTAAAATCAGAGAAGGCGTCAAATCGAAAGAGATTCGCGACGGAAACGACGTCGTTCCTTATTTGGAAAAATGCGTCGTCGAGCTGCTGGAGGAAAACGCTGAGCCCATGCCGGACCGGACGGGGACGACGGAGGTCATCTTCATCGTCGGCGTCAACGGCGTCGGCAAGACGACGACTATCGGCAAGCTGGCCAAGTATTACACCCAGCAGGGGAAAAAGGTCATGCTGGCCGCCGGTGATACGTTCCGCGCCGCTGCGTCGGAGCAGCTGACGATTTGGGCCGAACGGAACGACGTGCCTATCGTAAAGCATCAGGAAGGAGCCGACGCGGCGGCCGTCGTATTCGACGCTACGACTTCGGCTAAGGCCAGGGGCATCGACGTACTCCTCGTCGATACGGCCGGACGGCTTCACACGAAATCAAACCTCATGGAAGAGCTGCGGAAGATGGCCCGCGTGGCCGGCCGCAACATCGACGGCGCGCCTCATGAAACGCTGCTGGTCCTCGACGCGACGACGGGACAGAACGCCGTCAGCCAGGCCAAGCTGTTCGGCGATGTCGTGCCCCTGACGGGCGTCGTGCTGACCAAGCTCGACGGCACGGCCAAGGGCGGCATTATCTTGTCTATCAAGCGGGAATTGGGCGTGCCTGTCCGCTGGGTCGGCGTCGGCGAAGGTGCTGACGACCTGCGGCCCTTCGACGCGGCTCAATTTGCCGATGCGCTGTTCGATAAAAACGTAACGCAGCGGGAACAGGAAGAAGACTAGGAGGGACGAGCTATGTACGTAGGTAACTTAAAGCAGTGGGAAAAAGAAATTCCGTATGTGCCGGCGGGTTTAGCCCGGTGGATAGAAAAGCTGGCGTCATACGATTTGGCTTCGCTGGCACCGGGCCGTCACGACTTGGGCGACGGCAACTACATGAACGTCGACGTCGGCGAAACCCATCCGGCGTCGGAACGGACGATGGAAGCCCATCGCGAGTACATCGACATCCAGACGGTCATTGAAGGCGATGAAATTATCGGCTATCAGCCCATTCGCAACGCCGGCGCCGTCGTGGAAGACCGCTCGGCGTCCGATGCCTGGTTTTATAATCCCCGCATTGGCGAAGATACGGTAATCCGCATGGTCCCTGGGACCTTCGCCGTCTTTACGCCTGCCGACGGCCATCGCTGCCTCTGCGCTCCCGACGGAAAGGGGAAGCCGATTAAAAAGGCCATCATGAAAATACGCATTGCGTCTTTGGGAAAGGCATACTAACGGATGATCGTCGGAAACTTAAAAAGAAATAAAAGTTTTCATCACCCAGATAATTTCTATTGACTAATAAGATAGAGTATATTAAACTATAAATTGGTACTGAGTTTTCATTTTTAGTTTACTATATTACATAGGATGTGTTGAAATGGCGGCAGATATTCGAGAAAAGATCATTGCCGAAGCTTTGCATGAAATCAACCGCCGCGGCGCGGATTTTCATATGGATGATTTGGCTCGAAACCTTCGCATCAGTAAGCGCACGCTGTACGAGCATTTTTCATCGAAGCAGGAAATTATTGAGAAATCGATGCTTTCTTTAATCGACGACATACATGAACAGCATGTGGCCCTGCTGGCGAATACGGAGATGACGACGGAAGAAAAAATCATAAACTTCTTCAACGTAAAGACGCATTATATCTCTGTCCTTTCCGTTCGCAAGACCGATGAAATCCTGCGCAAGATGCCCGAGGTCTGCGCCGCGCTGGAAGAACGGCGCCGCATGGATTGGGCGCTGCTGAGCCAGTTGTTCGAACAAGCGCAGCAGGAAGATTCCTTTAAGGAAGTCGATAAGTTTCTTCTGATTCACATGCTGCACAGCGCTTCCGATGATATATTGGAATACTTCGACGAGTCGGAACATGAATCTTCTTTTTCCGAATATATGGAAAAATGTATCCGTGTAATTTTATACGGAATAAAAAGACAGGAGGCAAGTAACGAATGATACACAAACATAAGGTATTCACGATGGGCGTGACGGTGCTGACTGTCGCGTCGTTATTGGCAGGGTGCGGCTCTCAGGAGGCCGGGCAGAAGGCGCCTGTCGCCGTCAATACGTATAAGGTAACGGCGGAAGACACGCCTGTGCGGGCCGAGTACAGCGGCACGGTCATTGCGACGGATAAGGTTCCTGTACGCGCTAAGATTTCCGGCCGCGTCGTTGAAAAATACGTGCAGGGCGGCCAGCAGGTCACGGCGGGGCAGCCTTTATTCCGTATCGACAGCCGCGAATACGATGCGGCTTTGGAAAACGCCAAGGCCAACCGGGCTCAGGCTGCGGCCAATCTGGCCAATCAGCAGCTCAACCTGCGCCGGTATCAGCAGCTGGTCGAGCAGGACGCGATTTCCGTTCAGACACTGACGGATCAGGAAGCGGCGACGCGGCAGCAGCAGGCTGTGCTGGAAGCCAACGACGCGCTGGTGCAATCTGCTCAGGATAACGTCGACGATACGATCGTATACGCTCCGTTCAGCGGCAAGCTCAACGTCGACGACGTAGCCGTCGGCACGTACGCTACAGCCGGCCAGACCGACTTGGTGACGATTTCTACGTTAGATCCTGTGTACGTAGAATTCTCCGTCAGCGAAGCGGAATACCTGCAGATGATGAAGAAGCGGTCGGACGAACCGGGCAGCTGGGGAGACCATCTGCAGCTGCGCCTGAGTGACGGCTCTATGTACGCCTATGAAGGCCACGTCGTGCAGATTAACCACGGCATGGACGGCAATTCCGGCTCCATCATTATCAAAGCGCAGTTTGAAAATCCGCAGAACCTCCTGATTCCGGGCTTGTACGCTACCGTCGTTTCTGACACGCAGGTACAGCAGCACGCCGTCATGGTTCCGCAGCGCGCCGTACAGCAGACCCTGGGCCGCTACTTCGTCTCAGTCATCGACAGCGAAGGCAAGGCGCAGAATAAGCCCGTTACGCCGGGTCAGAAGGTCGGCAAGTTCTGGATTATCAACGAAGGCATCAGCGACGGCGACCTCATCATCGTCGACGGCTACCAGAAAGCTACGGGCGGCGCGACGCTCGATCAGCACTTGCTGACAAAAGCCGAAATTGAAAGCGGCTCCGATATAGCTGTGAAAACAGAAAGTAAATAGGGGGCGAGAGAGTGATATCAAAATTCTTTATTGACAGGCCGATCTTCGCCATCGTCATATCGTTGATCATATCGATTGCCGGTCTCTTGGCGATGATGTCCCTGCCTGTCGCAAAATATCCGAACGTTACGCCTCCGCAGGTCAGCGTGTCCGCGACCTATACAGGCGCTAACGCCGAAGTTATCAGTGATACCGTCGCCAGCGTCATCGAACGCCAGATGATCGGCGTCGACGACATGGTAAACATGTCCAGCTCCAGTAACGACAGCGGCCGGTATTCCCTGACCGTCCAGTTCGAAACGGGCAGTAACGACGACATGGACACGGTTAATACGCAGAACCGCGTCAGCCAGGTTCAGGCGACATTGCCGCAGGAAGTTACGGCAACAGGCGTTACGGTCCAGAAATCGACGAGTTCTACGGCTATGGTTTTCGCCTTGTATTCCCCGAACGGTACTTATGACGCCACGTTCATGAAGAACTATGCAACGCAGTTCTTTATGGATGCCTTGAAATCCGTTTCCGGCGTCGGCAACGTCGAAGAATTCGGCTCTGACTACGCCATGCGTATCTGGATGGATCCGCTGAAGATGAATATCCTTCAGGTTACGCCGACGGATATTATTTCCGCTATTGAAGGCCAGAATATTCAGGCTGCCGTCGGCTCCATCGGTTCGCAGCCGACGACAAACAATCAGACGTACCAGTATACGATGCGCGCTGAAGGCCGTCTCCAGACTGCCGAACAATTCCGAGATGTCATCGTCCGTACCAATCCGGACGGAACGATGGTTCGCGTCGGCGATGTCGCCACGGTAGAATTGGGTGCAAAGGATTATAACGTGGAAGGCAACTTCAACGGCCAGCCTCAGGCCGGCTTCATGGTCAGCCTGACGTCAGACGCCAATGCTATGCAGACTGTAAGCGGCGCGCGGGAAGTATTGGAAGAAGCTAAAAAATCCTTCCCATCCGACTTGGATTACCGTATTATTTACGACAGCACGAAGTTCGTATCGGCGTCTATCAACGAAGTTATTCACACCTTTGTGGAAGCGCTGCTCCTCGTAGCGGCTATCGTATACTTGTTCCTCCAGAGCGGTCGGTCGACGCTGATCCCGCTGATCGCCGTTCCTGTATCGCTGCTCGGGACCTTTGCCTGCTTTACGATTTTAGATTTCTCCATTAATACCCTGACCTTGTTCGCCATGGTTTTGGCCATCGGCCTTCTCGTCGACGATGCCATCGTCGTTATCGAAGCTGTCGAATATGAAATCAAGTACAACAACAAGGGGCCGAGGGAAGCGACGATCATCGCCATGCAGAACGTACAGAACCCGGTTATCGGCGTTGCCTGCGTACTGGCGTCCGTATTTATCCCAGTCGGCTTCCTGAGCGGCATGAGCGGTATTTTGTACCGGCAGTTTGCCTTTACGATTGCTATTTCCGTGGCCATTTCGGCCTTCGTCGCCCTGACGCTGACGCCGGCCATGTGCGCCTCTATCCTGAAGGTTCATAAACCGACGGAAAATCCGAAAGGCATCTTTAAATTTTTCCAGCAGTTCAATCGTGCTTTTGAACGCATGACGAACTGGTACGGTATCCGTCTGGTGCACTTGAACCGGCGCATCAAGTGGAGCGTCGCTTTCCTGATTATGATTTCCGGCATTTCCGGATTCTTGTTCACCATCATTCCGACAGGCTTCGTGCCTTCGGAAGATAACGGCTTCGTCATCGTCAGCACGACCTTGCCGGAAGGCACGTCCCAGACGATTACCAAGCAGATTGCCGTCGATTTGGGCAACTGGATTGAACAGCAGCCCGGCGTTACGCAGTCCATGAATATCGTTGGCTACAACATGCTGGCCGGCGGCGCTAAGACGAACGGCGCTACGGCTTTCGTCGGCATGGAAGACTGGGATCAGCGTAAAGATCCGAGCATGTCCGTTGACGCGCTGGTAGGCAAGATCATGGCTCACGGTGCGCAGATTCCCCAGGCATCTATCGTCGCCATCAACCCGCCGCCTATTGACGGCATGGGCATTTCTGCCGGCTTTACGCTGCACATCGAAAACCGCGGCGGCCATACGACGGACGAATTGATGGAAACGGCCAATAAATTTATTGCCGAAGCGGCGAAACGGCCGGAAATCGGCTCCGTCTATACGGCCTTTTCCAACGATACGCCGGGGTATTACCTCGACGTAGACCGCGACATGGTTGCCAGAGAAGGCGTATCTATGAGCTCTGTATACCAGACTTTGCAGTCTTTCTACGGCTCGTACCAGATCAACGACTTCACTATTTTCGGACGTAACTTTAAGGTCGTCATCCAGGCAGCTCCGCAGTTCCGTGAAACCGTCGACGGCAACAAGAACCTCTACGTCCGCAATTCCAATAACGAGCTCATTTCCGTGGCCAACTTCGTACGGCCTCGTCCAATTGGCTCGGCTTCTATTATCACTCGTTTCAACGACTATCCGGCCATTAAGATCATGGGCGCTCCGGCTGCCGGCCAGAGCTCCGGCGATGCGCTGAAAGCCCTGCAGGAAGTCGCCGCCGATACGCTCGGCGAAGGCTACACCTATGAATGGGCCGACATGAGCCGTGAAGAAGTCGAAGCCGGCAACAAGACGATTTACGTCTTCGGTCTGGCTATCCTCTTCGTATTCCTCGTATTGGCAGCCTTGTACGAAAGCTGGAAGGTACCGTTCGCCGTACTGTTCAGCGTGCCGGCCGGCTTGTTCGGCGCGACGCTGTTCACGTACATCTTCGACCAGACGAACAACATTTACTTCCAGATCGGTATTCTCGCCGTTATCGGTTTGGCGGCTAAAAACGCCATCCTGATTATCGAATACGCTAAAGTCCGTGTCGATGAACGCGGCATGGATCCCGTATCGGCGGCGATTGAAGCGGCGAAGATTCGTCTCCGTCCTATCGTCATGACGTCCCTGGCCTTCGTCGTAGGCTCTATCCCGTTGGCTCTTGCTACGGGCGCCGGCGCGGCATCCCGTGTCACCATGGGTATCGTCGTCGTCTTCGGTACGTCTATGGCGACGATTCTGGGCGTATTCCTCATTCCGATGCTGTTCATCCTCGTTGAAAAAATCGGCCATCAGCCGGTGAAGAAGAAACAGACCATCGGCAGATTAGGTGATATGTAAGAGTATTGTATCTGCAGCTTCCCTTTTGACTGGAAGGGCGATACTGGATTTACGTTTTTGGCTCAGCGGTGCTGCCTTGTGCAGCACCGTTGGCTGAAAGCGCAGAAAAGGAGTTCTCGTGGGTATGTTCCCGTGAGAACTCCTTTTCTGTATGCTCAATACGGTGTACGACAAAAAGCCGCATCGCTGCGATGCGGCTGTATGCGTCGTATATGCAGTTATCTGCCTTGCAGCAGTTTTTCTTTTAATTCCAAATAGCGCGTCGTATAATACGGCTTGAGCTGCGATTCCCGCAGGTCGTTGCCGAAGGAACGGCGGCTGACGGATAAGATTGGCGGGCATTGAATGCGCTTGGCGACGGCAAAGCCGGCGATGAGGCGCCACCATTTTTCCAAGTCGGCGATGAAGGACGCCGCGTCGGGAAAGAGGTCGCGCACCTTGATGGGGCAGCCGATGTGTTCTTCCAGCGTGCCGTCGGCATACCATTGGAGAATCGACTCCGGCGTCGCCCGCTGCCACCGTTCGATGAAGGCGGCGAAGAGGTAGTCGTGATAGGGATACACCAGGGGGTCGCCCTGGCCTTTGGTGATGTCCTGATTGGAAGACAGCTCGGCGCTGGGGACGATGTCGATAGAGCCGCGGGGAATGACTTCCCGTTTGAACACTTCGTCGTTCAAGTACCGGGCCAGGTCGTAGACCTGATGCTTCCACAAATCGGCCGTCGCGGCCAGGAAGCCGGCGCTGTCGCCGTACAGCGTAGCGTATCCGACAGACGATTCGGCCTTGTTGGCGTTGCAGGTGAAGACGCCGCCGAAAGCGGCTGCCGCTGCGGCCAGAATACGGCTGGAACGGTCCCGGGCCTGGATGTTTTCTTCAATGAAGCTGGTCAGCTCCAGACGGCCTGCTTCGACGTCGTTTTTATATAATACGGCGTCGCTGAATTGGCGGCGCGTCAATTCCAGGCTGTCCTGTACGGGAATGACCGTATACAGGCAGCCCAGGTTGTCGGCTAACTCCTTAGCCAGTCCCTTAGTCATTTCCGAGTTGTAGCAGCTGGGCATGTTGACTAAGAGGATGTGTTCCGGCGGAAGGACTGTGGCGTATAAGGCGGCGTTGACGGCCGAGTCGATGCCGCCCGATACGCCGATGACGACGTGATCCAGGCCGAGGGAGCCCATAAAGGATTTCAGGCCGTAATGCAGGCTGGCGTAGATGTCGGCCGTGCTGCCGCGCTGTTCGTTGACGTGGACCGGCGACGTGAAGACGTGGTTCTGCTCGTCGTATTCGACGATGGCCAGCTCTTCGCCGAAGGCGGCGCATTCGTAGTGAAGGCGGCCGTCCTTGTCGTAGGCGCTGCTGGAACCGTCGAAGGTGTAGACATTTTTGCCGTTGTTCTGGATGCCCGTGCAGTTGACGTATACGGCGGGCTTGCCGATTTCGCCGATGGCCTTGCCGAACAGGCGGTGACGCCGCTCCGTCTTGCCCTGCGTAAAGGGAGAGCTGGAAATGTTGACGAACAGGTCGATATCGTACGTATTGCCTAAGTACGACATGGGCTTGAAGGGATAGTTGTCGTCCCAGCTGTCTTCGCAGATGAGCGGGCCTACGCAGAGCTTCCGTCCGTCGGCGAAGGCGATGTGGACGGGCGACAAGAAGTCTTCCGGAAAGGCGCGCCGCTCCTGGGCCACTTCCATGAGGGATGTGAAATAGCGGATGTCGCTGAACTCCCGGTAGTTGGGAAGGAGCGTCTTAATGTAAAACGGATAGGGCGACCGTTCCGGCGACAGGAGCTTGCCGTCGCTGGCGATGAACATGGCGTTGTACTTGCGGGTCCGGCCGTCTAAGTTGACCCGGCCCGGTTCCTTGGCTACGTTGCCGTAGACGACGGTAATTCCTTCTGAAGCGGCCTGGATTTCTTCGCCGAAGCGGACGCAGTCGTCGATGAAGTCGGGCTGATCCCAGACGTCGCCGATAAAATAGCCCGGAATCGAAAGTTCCGGGAAGATAATCATGTCGCAGCCCTGCTGCTTAGCCTTGGAGATGGCTTTTTTCATGGCGGCGGTATTGAAGCGCGGGTCGCCGGCATGTATATCAAGCTGGGCGAGAGCAATTTTCAGCATAGATATGCCTCCCTGATAAATAATTTCATACCTATTATTATACTCCATAGGCGCCATTGTGAATAGAGAGGGCGGAAGATACGCCGCGTATGCCCGACAGGTCTAAGGCGACTGTGCAAAATCGCATAGCCTCATAGGGTGCGAAAAGGAGCGGCATGTAGTATAATTGTAGTGATATTACTTTCTGACTGAAGGAAAGAAGACTTACATGAACACTTTATTGACTATCTTAAACGCCAAGTTCATCCATTCCTCCCTGGCGCTGCGCTGCCTTTATACGGCGTGCCGCCGGCAGGGCGTCGCGGTGAAGACGGCGGAATATACGATCAATCAGCATGCCTATGACATTCTGCGCCGCATTTCCAAGTTCGACGCCGATATCATCGGCTTTTCCTGTTATATATGGAATATCGAAATGACCTGCCATATCATTTCCCTCATCAAGCAGGTGCGGCCGCAGACGATCGTCTTTGTCGGCGGGCCGGAAGTGTCCTATACGGCAGAGGAGATATTGCGGGACCATCCCGACATTGATTACGTACTTCAAGGTGAGGGAGAAGATATGGTGCCGGCCTTTCTGCAGGCCTTAGCGCGAGGCGAAGACGGGACGGCTGTACCGGGCGTCATGGGACGAGTCGGAGGCCAGATTCAGGGCAGTGATGCCTATCAGGAAGTGGCCGAGCTGGACCGTCTGCCCTTTCCCTATGAGGGGCAGGATTTTTCCCTGCTCGACCATAAGATCATGTATTACGAAAGCTCCCGCGGCTGCCCGTTTCACTGCCAATACTGCCTGTCGGGCATGAACGACGCCGTCCGCTTCCGCTCCGTGCCCCTCGTGCTGCAGGAGCTGGAACAGTTCGTCGCAGCCGGCGTGCATCAGGTCAAATTCGTCGACAGGACCTTCAACTGCAATCCGGCCCACTACCGGCCGCTGCTGCGCTATATGATTGACGTGATCGAAGATATCAACTTCCATTTGGAAATCGAGCCGGGCCTGCTCATGGACGAAGACCTGGAGCTGCTGGCAGCGGCTCCTAAAGGGCGTATCCAGCTGGAGATGGGCATTCAGTCGACCCACGAGCCGACGCTGCAGGCTATTCGGCGGCACAACGACTGGCCGCGCATCGAGCATATTATGGAACGGCTCTTGGCATGCGGAAACATCCACCTGCATCTGGATTTGATTGTCGGTCTTCCTTATGAGGATTTCGGCCGCCTGCGCCAGTCGTTTAACGATATATACGCTCTCAGGCCCCACAAGCTGCAGATTGGTTTTTTGAAGCTCCTCAAGGGCTCGGGCATCCGCCGCGATTACGGCGGCGACTACCGCTATGACCCGCAGGGGCCTTACGAAGTGCTGGAAACGACGTGGCTGCCTTATGAACGGGTGCGGTACATGAAGGTCTTTGAGGACGTCTTTGAACGAACCTATAATTCGGGAAAATTTACCTGTCTTTTGTCCTATGTATCCCGAATCTACGCCCGGGATTATTTTGCTTTGTACGAAGGCCTGACCGACGAATGGCTGGCCCTGGGGTACGACGAGCAGGCCCTGTCGGACGAGGGGCTCTGCCAGTTCTTGTGGCATTGCTGCCGGGACAGGCTGGGCCTGACGGAAGAACAGCAGGCTGTCGCGGCGGACTTGCTGGCACTGGATATGCAGGTATGCTTCCAGTTCCGCTATCATGCCGGCTTTTTGGGCTGGCAGGAAGCGCCTCGCGAAGAGACGGACGCTATGTTCCGCGACGAGGAATGGCTGCGCCAGTATGTACCCGATTACGTTTTCACGAGCTGGCGCGACGTCAAGATGCGCTGCCGCGTCTGGCCCGTCGGCAGGGATACGCTGGACGAGCTGCGGCGCTATACAGCTATCCCTGAAGGAGGCGCCTATGTTCTGGCAGAAAAACGAAAGGGCGGCGTATCGTGGCAGATCGTGCCGCCTAAACACAGTACAGGGGAATTTAAGATATGAACGAACGATATAATGTATATTCGACGTATTTGAAAGAACGGTACGGCGAAAAGGTATATAAGCTGCCCATCAGCATTCCCGATACGTGCCCGAACCGCGACGGCACGCTGGGCACGCGGGGCTGCGCCTTCTGCGGCTCCATCGGCGCAGGGTATGAAAACCTGCCGGCCGACATGACCATACAGCGGCAGATAGAGGCCAACATCGCCCATATCCAGCCTAAATACAAGGCCAATAAATTCATCGCCTATTTCCAGAATTTCACCAATACCTATATCCGGCCCGACGTGTTCCGCCAATACCTCATCGAAGCCTGCCGGCCCGACATCGTCGGCATCGCCGTCGCGACGCGGCCGGACTGCGTCAATACGACGTATTTCGATATTATGGCGGAAATCAAGGAGACCTACGGCGTAGATATCCTCGTCGAGTTCGGCTTGCAGACGGTTAACTACAAGACGCTGCAGAAAATCAACCGGGGCCACACGCTGGCCGAATACATCGACGCCATGATGATGATACAGGCCTATCCCTTTCGCAACTGCACCCACGTCATATTGGACTTGCCCTGGGATACGATGGAAGACGTCGTCGAGACGGCCAAGATTATTTCCGCCCTGCCGACGCACGAAATCAAGCTCCATGCCCTGTACATCATCAAGAATACCGTCATGGCCGATTGGTACAAGACCGGGGAGATACAGCTCATTTCCGCCGAAGAATACGTAGACCGCGTCGTGACCTTTTTGGAATACACGCGGCCGGACATCGTGTTCCAGCGGCTCATCGGCCGGGCGCCGAAGGAGGCGACGGAATTTGCTAACTGGGGTATGGGCTGGTGGAAAATCCGCGATATGATCGACGCTGAGCTCGTGCGGCGCGACACCCGTCAAGGAGCGAAATGCACGTACCTTCACGGAAAAGCCGTGCGGAAATTTACAGATTACTAACAAAGGGGACATGACCATTGCCTATGGAAAAACGATTTATCTTTTCGGACTTGTCCGAGGCCAAAGCCGTGCTGGGCATGAAGGACGAATTTTTAAAGACCATACAGAAGGAATTTCCTGACTGCCGCATTGCCTCCCGCGGCGACGAAGTGATTATTGTCGGCAGCGAGCCCGGCGTCAGCCAGGTGGAGACGGTGCTGCGCACGCTGCGGTACCTGTACCGGGAAAATACGTACATGACGACGCAGCACGTGCGCTACTCGTCGTCGCTGATCAAGCAGGGAAAGGAAGACCTGCTCCAGTCTATTTACGGCGACACGGTCAGCATTTCGGCCCGGGGACGGCTCATCAAGCCCAAGACGGCGGGACAGAAGCAGTACGTCGATTCCATACGGAAAAATCTCGTGACCTTCGGCATCGGCCCGGCCGGCACGGGCAAGACCTACCTGGCCGTAGCCTTGGCGTCGTATTATTTGAAGAACCGCGAAGTAGAGCGGATTATCCTGACCCGCCCGGCCGTAGAAGCCGGCGAAAAGCTGGGCTTTCTGCCCGGTGATTTGCAGGAGAAGATCGACCCGTACCTGCGGCCCCTTTACGATGCCTTGGCGGATATGTTCGGCTACGACCAGTTCCAGAAAATGGTGACCCGCAATATCATCGAGGTAGCGCCTCTGGCCTACATGCGCGGCCGGACGCTGGAGGAATCGTTTATCATCCTCGACGAAGCGCAGAATACGACGAAGGAGCAGATGAAGATGTTCCTGACCCGTATGGGCAACCATTCCCGCGTCGTCGTCAACGGCGACGTCACGCAGATAGACTTAGTAGACCGCAAGATGTCCGGCCTCATCGAAGCCCAGAAGGTCCTGCAGAACGTCCGCGGACTGGGCATGGTGTACTTTACCGACGAAGACGTCGTCCGTCACGACATGGTCGGGCGGATCATACGGGCATATGAAGATTTCTATAAAAAAGAATAGAAAGGTGGACCAGTATGAATATCAACATCAACTACGAAGACCCGTCGTTCCAGAACGACACGTACGAACAGGTAATCGAGCAGGTATGCCAGGAAGCGGCGCTCGTGTACGGCTTGGGGCCCAACGCGGAAATCAGCGTTCTCTTATGCCACAACGAATACATCCATGAGCTGAACAAGCAGTACCGCCAGATTGACCGTCCTACAGACGTCTTGTCCTTTGCCCTGAACGAAGGGGAAGACGACGGCTACGACGGCCCTGACGCGGCCCTTTTGGGCGACATCGTCATTTCCCTGGAAAAGGTGCAGGAGCAGGCCGAAGAATACGGCCATTCCTTTGAACGGGAGCTGGCCTATTTGACGATTCACGGCATGCTGCACATCCTCGGCTACGACCACATGGAGCCTGACGACAAAGCGGAAATGCGCAAGGAAGAGGAATTTATCCTCCACCGCCTGGGTTACGTCCGTCAGGGAGAAGAGTTATAATGGACGGGGAAAGCGTCCGCCTGCTCATCGAAGCGGCGAAAAAGGCCCGGGAAAAAGCTTATGCGCCGTACTCCCGGTTTTACGTCGGCGCGGCGGCTCTGGGAGAAGACGGCGTTATATATGCGGGCTGCAACGTAGAAAACAGCTCGTATGGCTTGTCGTGCTGCGCCGAGCGGAACGCCATATTCCGCGGCGTCGCCGCCGGCTGCCGGAAGTTTGAAGCTGTTGCCATTGTCGGCAGTGCCGACGATACGATGCCCTGCGGCGCGTGCCGGCAGGTCATGGCTGAATTCGGCGTGTCTTACGTCGTTGCGACCCGCGCCGACGGCGCCTACCGGGTACTGGCCCTTGAGGATTTGCTGCCCTTTGCCTTTACACTACAGGAAGAAACGGAATAAGGAGTATATATGGAAGAAAAAACTACGTTTAAATCGGGATTCGTCGCCGTCGTAGGCCGCCCGAACGTCGGCAAGTCGACGCTTATCAACCGCATTATCAAGCAGAAGGTATCTATCGTGTCCGATAAGGCTCAGACGACGCGCAACCGCATTTTATGCATTCATACCGACGAAGACTGCCAGATCGTGTTTCTCGACACGCCGGGCATCCACAAGCCGAAGCACAAGCTGGGCCAGTTCATGGATGAAGCGGCTTACCAGTCCCTCAAGGACATCGACGCCGTGCTGTTCCTTATTTCGGGCAACGAAAAGAAGGGCCCCGGTGACATGTTCGTTCTTGACAAGGTCAAGGACGCCGGCGTTCCCGTATTCCTCATCATCAACAAGGTCGATTTGATGAGCAAGGAAGAGATTTTCCAAAAAATTACGGAATACAACGCCCTGTATCCCTTTGAACAGATTATCCCCATATCGGCGCTGAACGGCGACAACGTGGACGCTGTACTGGACGAGCTGAAAAAGATACTGCAGGAAGGGCCGAAGTATTTCCCCGACGACATGATTACAGACCAGCCTGAACGGCTTCTCGTCGCGGAAATCGTCCGGGAAAAGTTGTTCCGATGCACGCGCGACGAAGTGCCCCACGCCATCGCCGCCTACGTGGAAGAGATGAAGCCCCGCGGCAGGAACAAGGTGTACATCCGCCTGACGATTTACGTCGAACGGGATTCGCAGAAGCGCATCGTCATCGGCAAGAACGGCTCGGTCCTGAAGGAAGTAGGCGAACAGGCCCGCCGGGAAATCGAAAACCTGCTGGGGTCGTCCGTATTTTTGGATATTTGGGTTAAAGTAAAGCACGACTGGCGCAATAAGGCGTCGGCCCTCAGCGAGCTAGGCTATAAGAACGAATAGGAGAGATGACTTATTGAACCGCAACTATTGCTGGAATGTTTTGTGATTTACTGCATATGCGTCCTTTGCAGTGCCGTCTGCGTTACAGGGAAATTTGCCTTTGCCCAGCTGCGCCGCGAATACATCGAAGAATTGGTGGAAGACGGCGACGAGAGCGCCAAGCCCCTGCTCAAGCTGTACGATAACCCGACCTTATTTTTAGGGACGGCCCAGCTGGGCATGGCCCTCTTCGGCCTCGTCGGCGGCGCGACGATCTATTTCGCCCTGTATAACGGATACGGCCAGTTTGTGCAGTATGCCGGCGAAGCGTGGATTGTCTGGGCGGCCTATGCCGTCGTCTGCATCGTCCTGTGCGGCATCGCCTGGGTATTTGGCGAGCTTATTCCCAAATCCATCGGCCTGCAGCGGGCAGAGCGGAGCCTGAAGGCTATCCGGCCGCTGATACAGCCGTGGAGCCGACTGCTTTACCCGCTCATCTGCCTGGGCAACTGGCTGGGCAAAGCCATTCTCCGCGGCCGCGATCTCGAGGTGACCAATGAAATCGACATGGCCCACTCGGAAGATGAAATCCGCATGCTCGTCACGGCCAGCCACAAGGAAGGGAAGATCGACCAGGTAGAAAGCGAGCTCATTGGCAACGTCTTTGATTTTGCCGACCGTCTGGCCCGGGAAATCATGATTCCCCGGCAGAATATCGTCTGCCTGTATTTGGAAGATACGATGAGCCAGCACATCGCGACGATACGCCAGTCCCGCCACACGCGGTACCCCTTGTGCGAAGAAGACAAGGACCACATTTTAGGGCTGATACACATCAAGGATTTGATGGATTTGTACATGCATAAGCAGACCAACCTCCGCCAAATCAAGCGGCCTATCCTGATGGTTCCGGAAATCATGCCGGCGTCCAAGCTCCTGCAGCTCATGCGGGCCCGGCGGACCTATCTGGCTATGGTCGTCGACGAATACGGCAGTACCGTCGGCCTCATTGGGCTGGAAGATATTCTGGAAGAGCTGGTCGGCAACATTAAAAACGAGCACAGCATGGAAAAAGAAGAAATCCAGCCTCTGGCAAACGGCGCCTATGAGTTTGCCGGCACCGTATTGCTGGAGGACGTGGAAGAGCTGCTCCACATACCTGTCGAAGAAGACGTCGACACGGATACTATCGGCGGCTATGTGTTCAACGTGCTGGGCCATACGCCTGTCGTCAAGGAAGAAGCCATTATCGGGACTTATCGCTTTGTCGTATTGGAAATGCAGCG
The DNA here is from genome assembly GCF_002287425.1 of Megasphaera sp. ASD88. Lineage (NCBI taxonomy): Bacteria > Bacillati > Bacillota > Negativicutes > Veillonellales > Veillonellaceae > Megasphaera > Megasphaera sp. ASD88. The sequence continues at coordinate 36,316 of NZ_NQXW01000023.1, forward strand.
GTTCCGCATTGCTCGCCTCAAGGCCGTGCCCATACCGCCGGAAGAATTGCCGCCGCCAGAGGGGGAAGGGGACCATGACAAGGAGTAACTATATTTTCCGCCCTGTCCGCCCGTACGACGGACTGATCCTTCAAGTGCAGAAGCGGGGGAAACAGCGCGTCCTGTCCGTCTTTACCCGGCAGGAAGGGCTGCTGCGGCTGTTTGTGTCCGAGCGGAGCCGCGGCCGCAGCGGCTCCGGGGCTTTTATGCCTTTGGGAGAAATTACCTTTGATGCGGCCGAACAAGGCGACGTCCTATCCCTGCGGGAATACGAATGCCGGGGAAACGAGGCCATGGTGAACCTGACGTGGGACCACTATGTGTATTCGCAGCTCTTCGTCGAAATGGTCCTGAACCTCACGCCGTACCGGCAGGCCGACGGCAACGTGTACGGCCTGCTCCTGCGCTACAGCCGCCTGTTGGCGGCCAAGGACCCGCGGGTCCTGACGATTATCGCCGGCTGGCAGCTGGCCGGACTGGCCGGGTTTTATCCCGACGTCGATACGGTGCGCGTGTTTTCGTCTTTCTATGGCCAGGGAAGATATTACTTCGGCGACGAAGGGCTGGCGGAAATGCAGGAAGAGAAGTTGTCGCCGGAGATCCAGCAGCTTTGGAAGCGCCTGCTGCGATACCGATGGGAACGGGAGGAGACGCTGCGTTTCAGCGCCAAGGGCTTGGCAGCACTGGAATGGCTATTGTACAGCTACGTCGAGCAATGCAGTGAAAAAAAGCTGCAATCATTAGTATTGCTGGAGCGTCCGTAAGAACGGTGAGAAAGAATCAAATCTTTCGACGCCGTTCTTTTTGTTTTTCTTGTCTTTTAGTCGGCCTATGGTATAATAAGGCTATTATTTTTTATACGCCTATCATTACGAAAGATAAAGGAGGGCATATGGTTAAGAATATGACGGCAGGCAGCCCCATACGCCTGATCTTGTCTTTTACCGTTCCCCTGCTGATTGGGAACGTATTTCAGCAATTTTATAATATTGCCGACATCATCATCGTCGGACGGACCATCGGCGTCCATGCTCTGGCGGCAGTCGGCGCGTCGGGACCGTTGTTCATGGCCCTGTTGGGCCTGACCATCGGCTTGACGTCGGGATTTTCCGTCGTTACGGGGCAGCGGTTCGGAGCCAACGACGACGAAGGCGTGCGCCGTTCCGTCGCCATGTCGGCTATGCTGGCCGTCGGATTGACGGTCTTGCTGACGACGATTGCGGCTTGGCAGATGCCCCTGCTCATGGAGCTCATGAATATTTCTGACGAGCTCTATGACGATTCGTACAGTTATATCATCATCATTACCTACGGCATCGTCGCCATGATGATGTACAATCTCCTGGCCTGTATCTGCCGGGCCTTGGGCGACAGCCGTACGCCTCTGTATTTTCTCATCTTGTCGTCTGTCTTGAACGTCGTCCTGGCTCTGGTATTTATCATGCAGTTCGGCTGGGGCGTGCCCGGTTCGGCTATCGCCTTGGTCATCGCTCAGGGCGTGTCGGCTCTGCTGTGCTTCTTTTATATGCGCCGCCGCTTTCCCATGCTGCGACTGCGCCGCGGCGACTGGGCCTTCGACAGGGAATTTGCATGGCAGCATCTGCGCCTTGGCCTGCCCATGGCCATGCAGTTCATGATTATTTCCCTGGGGATTTTAGCCATCCAGTCGGTCTGCAATACCTTTGGCCCTGAAACCATTGCCGGCTTCGTATCGGCGACGCGGATTGAACAGCTGGCTCTGCAGCCTATGATTTCCTTCGGCATCGCCATGGCTGTCTACTCGGCGCAGAATTACGGCGCTCAGAAGTACGACCGCATCCGAAAGGGTGTCCGGCAGTGTTCCCTCGTGTCGCTGTGCTTCTGCTTGTTTGCTATTGGGGCTATGCTGTTTTACGGGCAGGAGCTGATTTCCGTCTTTACGACGGAGCACGACGACCTGCTCCTGCAGCAGGCCATGCTGTACTTGCACACGTCTGTGCCCTTTTATATTTTTCTCGGGCAGATCTTTGTCTACCGTAACGCCTTGCAGGGCATGGGGATTTCCAGCGTGCCGCTTATCAGCAGCATCATCGAGCTGGTATTCCGCGGCCTGTCGGCCTTCGTTTTGGCCGGCATGTGGGGATTTTTCGGCATCTGCTGTGCCAGCCCGATCTGCTGGGTCGCAGCCTGCCTGTTTACGGCGGGAAGTTACTTCTACGTACAGCACACGATGCGGAAGATCAGAAGGTAGTTATGTATTCGTTTTATGAGGAGGAATGGATATGAGCAAGCTCGTCGTCGTCATTCAATGTCATTTGGTCATGAACCGCTGCAGCGGGTATCCCTGTATGGATGCCTTTTACAAGCGCGAAGGCGCTTTTGCGTCCTATGAAGAAGACGTCCGCTATATGCCTGTCACCTGCGGCGGCTGCTGCGGCGCCGAAGTAGCGGCCAAGCTGGAAAATCTGACGAAGCATTTGAAGCGCCGCGGCGAACGAAAGGAAGACGTCGTCATCCATTTCGCTTCGTGCGTCTGTTCCGATAACTCCCATCGGCCGCCTTGCCCCCATTTGGATTACATGCGGCAAATCGCAGAGCGCAAAGGCTATTCCGTCGTCCTGGGCTCGTATATATCGAACGCGGCGACGAAAAAGCGGGAAGCTGGGATTTATAAAACGTTTTAATATAGATAGAACAAAACAGAGCAGAGCAGCGGAAGATGCAATAGCAATGGCTGCTCTGTTTTTTTCTAGATACAATATATTTTTATTAAGTTTAATTTTATTTAATTAATAATTGACAAATGAAATTATATTTAATATAATCGGCTTAAATAAAATGTGCTTAAAAAATGACTAGGAAAAACTTGCCTTAGTGTAGAAGGGCTGTATTGACAGCACATTTACGGTTTAACAAAAAATAATTGATTACATTTTTTACTGTAGGTAAATTGCAAGTTGAATTTGAACAACCATAATCAGGAAACACACTCACTAGCATAAACTTCATCGAGGAATGCATCAAATAGCTCTGACGGCGTATGGTAGCCCAAAACACGCCGTGGGCGCTGGTTCAGCGTATCTGCCATGTTCAGGATATCCTCATCAGAGAACCGCTCCATGGACATGCCCTTTGGGATGAAATCCCTCAGCAGGCCATTGTGGC
>NZ_NQXW01000024.1:0-37225 GCF_002287425.1 Megasphaera sp. ASD88
GGACGCCTGGCCCGTTACTAACGATTCCATATTTGTGTTGAAAAAGTTTGTACTGAGAGAAAGAATCTGTTGTATAATGTTCATGAGAAGGACTCCTTTGCGTGAGATTGTGGTGATTTCATTATACCAAAGAAGTTCCTTCTCTTTTTATATGTTCTTCACTTTTGTGCAGTAAAGTTTTCCCACAATTATTTTACACTAACCGGCATACATTTCCACGCCGGGCCGACCATGGATGATTCCTTTGCATCCTCAACGCCGCGCACCGCTCACGCCATCTGCTCCCACCATGCCGAAAAGGTCTGCCTGTCGTCGCCGATGCGGACGGCTTCGCCGATTTTGGGCGTGAGAAGCCGGTACGGTTTGCCTATACTGGCAGCCGACAGGCGCTGGTACGGCTCTGCCCAGGGATGACGGCTCAGGGCGAATTTGCCGTTGTGCATTGACAGGACAGCCTTCGCGCCGACGTCGACGGCTGCCTGGGCCGCTTCCTCCGGCATGAGGTGGATGCGGGCCCAGCGTTCATTATACTGGCCGTTTTCCATGACGGCCAGATCAAAGGGCCCCAAGACCTCGCCGATATGACGAAAATGGCTTCCATAGCCGCCGTCGCCGCTGACATAGACGCGCCGTCCCGGCGTGACGAAGGCAAAGCCGGCCCACTGTGTCTGATTGCGCTTGAGCAGGCGGCCGGAAAAATGCTGGCTCGGCAGGACATGCACCGTGAGATCACCGGCCAGGGGAATAGCCGTATACCAGTCTTCCTCGTAGACGCGGGCCATGTCGAATCCCCACTGCTCAAAATACTCGCCGACGCCCAAGGGACAGATGATGTGCTTCGCCTTGTCCTTCAATGCCATGACGCTGGGATAATCGAGATGATCCCAATGGTCGTGGGAAAGAACCAGCACGTCCACAGGAGGAATGTCGGCAGCTGCATAGATATTGCTGCCGTCGAAGGCCCGGTTGATGAAAAAGGCCGGCGAAGCATAGCTGCTGAACACCGGGTCGACAAGGATGCGATAGCCGCCGAGGTGCAGGTACAGCGACGAGTGGCCCATCCAGACGACACAGTCCTCGTCGAGAGGCAGGGAATGCAGGTCCGTTTTCTGGGAAATCATCCGTCCTTTCGGCTTTAATCCTTCGGAGCTGCCGAAGAGAAACTCGGCCATGGCCTTAGCTTCTCCCCCTTTGACAGTCTGGTCGATAGGCTCCAAATTCTGAAACTGCCCGTCGTAATAATGAGGCGAGGCCAAGATGCGCTCCCGCCGCATCCCCGTCGGCAGGCGGCCGAACTCCGGCCGGTTTACATAATACGTACTGCCGAGGGCCAGGCCGGCTGCGCCGATTCCCATAGCTTTCAAAAACTGTCGTCTGTTCATCATCTATGCTCCATTTCTGCGTTTTTATTTCATTATACTCGTTAGAGTGAAGTTTAAGTCAAGCTGTTTCACTTTTCACTGCACATACAATTTTGACGAAACAACACAAGGAACGCTTCTCGAAATTCATAACCTATGTTGCCGACAGCATCATACCGGAAATTGCCGTCGTACACTACAATCCGGCAGCATACTAAAATAAAAACAACACACGCTGACGCCGCAAGGGACTCATTCTCTGCAACGTCAGCGTGTTCTCTGAAGTTTCTGAAAAAACAGACGCCTGCATTGCAGGCGTCCAGTTGTATTGCCATATACCATTAGAGTTCCATGCCGCCGTCGACGAAGCGGATTTCCGCTTTTCGTTCGCGGAAGTCCTCCTTTCGGCCGAAGGGCGCGTCGTAGATATCGGGCACGATGCGGTCGGTGACGGTAAGATCGCCCGGTTCCAGGCGGATGTCGTAGTTGCCGACGAAGAGGCCGGACAAGTCCGATCCTTGGCCGTAGAAGGCGCCGCCGTATTGGAAGCCGATGACGCCGGCGTACCACCCCGGCCGATATTCCTTAGAGGTATCGCTGGCAGACAAGCCGAAGACGACAGGGCCGAAGACGTCGCCGTTGACAAAGGGTGATACGCTGCCGGTATACAGTGCCGGCATACCGACAGGAATGGTCAGGTCATCGGCGCGGATCGTGAGAGCTGCCGGCGCGACGTGCGATTTGCCTATCGCCGTTACGGTCAGGGACGACGCATCCTTCAGTTTGTAATTGCCTAGAACCGAAGCGTCGAAGGTGACGCTCCAATCGTAGCTGCCGGTGTCGTTCGTCTGCCGCAGGCTGCCGATACCATCTGCCGCGCCGTCGGCGACGGCAAGACGGTCCCGAATACGCCGCATATCGTCGTCAAAGCCCTGCACGTCCAAGGTTCTCCCCTTGCCGTTCGTCGCCGTAAGGTGAAGGAAATCCTGGTAGTCCGGCACGATGCGGCCGCCGGCTCCGCCTCCATGCATCTGACTGTTTCCGTATATACGGTAAATATCATCGAGGGCCACGTCCAGCGTCGCCTTGTCTACAGAAATCTTGCCGCTGTCCGACGCCCAGGCGACATCATAGCCTAAGTTATTGGGAGCAAAGGATTCGCCATGGCCGCGGCTGATTTGAGCCGAAGCCAGCCATTCCGTGTAGTCCCTGGCATCGACCTGTCCCTTCGTATTGTACAGCAGGCTGCCGTTTCCATTGGCGGCAGTGGAAGCCGTCGTATGGTCGTAAGCCGCAAAGGGCGCATCCATGCCGTCGGGGCCGGTAAGGAAGCCCTTGGCGATAAGATCCTGAATGTCCAAATCCTGCTCCCGGCCAGTATAGGTCAGGCCAAGGTATTCGTCAATAGATATGGCCTTGCCGTCCATGACAGCCTTGTCCTTCATGGTCAAGGTCGTCAGGAATACCTTCAGGAGGGGCGTGCTGCTGCCGTCGTAGATCCGCCAGGTATAGGCAAAATCATAGCCGCCATAGGAGGATTTCTTCGTCTGCTGGAACGAAGGATCCGACAGGTCGTAGCCATTTCCGGCGGCCGTTCCCGCTCCGACGAGCGTCCCTGTGCCGTAGACATTAGCCAAGGTACCCGTATTGTCGCCGGCCACAGCACCGACTGCTCCATCTCCCCTTGCCTCGCCTGCGCTGTAAGCGTTCGACACGGTGCCGCTATTCGCCCCGACGATACCGCCGACATTCGTCTTACCTTGTACCGCTTCATTTGTACCGTCAGCCGTCATAATATGGCTGAATACCTGATTGATCTTGCCCGTGCCGCTGTTGCTGCCGGCAATGCCGCCGACATTGACGCTTCCTGCCGCATCGACAGCGCCGGTATTGTAGGCTGCCGTTATGACGCCGCGGTTCATCCCGACGAGGCCGCCGATATTTTCTCCGGCAGCGCCCGTATGGATTTCGCCTGCGTCAACGAGTTTATCCCCATCGGCATCCGTCCACGTGCCGACACTGACGACGCCGTTGTTGTAGACCTGATACTTGTAATAGCCGCCTTTGTCGTCGCGGCCGCCGGAAATCGACCCCTGGTTGTCGCCAATAAGTCCGCCGACAGTATGCTGGCCTGCGACCTGGGCCCCAGCGGTATTCACTGCCTGGGAGCGGGAAACCGTACCAGTATGGGTGCCGATAAGGCCGCCCACCGCACCCGTCGTCCCTACGACGGTGCCGCTATTGATCAAGCTGGAATCCGTCATAGCGCCGCCGTTTTGGCCGAAGAGGCCGCCGGCTCCGCCCTTCGTCGCCTTCACTTCGCCCGTATTGGACGCCGTAAGGCCGTTGAAGTCCGCCTGATTTTCCCCGGCTACGCCGCCGACGAAATCACTGCCTATGACGTTGCTGACATTGCCGACCTCTCCGGCCAGTGCGCCCTCATTCAAGCCGACAATTCCGCCGACGTACGTCGCGCCGTCAGCGTACACCTCGGCCTCAGTCATGGCGTTGGTAATGGTCGCGCCACGTTGATTGATTCCGGCCACGCCGCCGAAGTACCGGGCGTCGCCGCTTCCTGGCTTGACGTGCAGTTCGACGGTATTTTTGATATTTTCCAGCGTGCCGTCGATGCGGGTATTTTCGATGACGCCGCCGTCTTCGTTGCTTCCGGCTACGCCGCCGACATATTCGCGGCCGGTGATCTTGCCGCGGTTGACCAGCAGCGGCCCGTCGGCGCTGTGCTCGTCGCCGGTTGCGGAAATCACGCCGGTGTTGCTGCCGGCGATGCCGCCGACATAGCTGTCGCCCGTAATGGCCGCCGAGCTGTCGTTGACAATGCGTTCCATCTTGGCTTCGGCCTCATTTTTCCCTACTAAGCCGCCGATGTACTGATTTCCTATGATTTCGCCGTTGTTGCGGCCATTTTTTACGATGCCGCTGTTGTCGCCGATGAGGCCGCCTACGAATTGACTGTCTGCCGTTCCCGTAATATGGGCGGCGTTGACGACATTGGATACGATCTGCCCGCCTTGATTGACACCGACAATACCTCCGACAGCGTCCTTGCCGCTGACGACGCTTTCGTTGTAAGCGTTATACATCGTCCCGTCGTTGATGCCGACAGCGCCGCCGACGTGGCTGCTGCCGGAATCGCCGCCGTTGGTCACGCCCAGGGAATCAATGCGGTACACGCCGCCCTGATTATAGCCGACGACGCCACCCAATCCGCCGTTCGCCGCCGTACCGTCTGTGGCGACAGCACTGTTGCTGTAGCTGAAATCGACGACGCCATCAGCTTCATTCGTACCGGCAATACCGCCGGCGACAGCCCTGCCGCCCTTGGCGATGACGCTGCCGACAGACTCTACGTCATAAATCCCCCGCTTGAGGCCGACCGTTCCGGCGGCTTCATTAAAATCAGCCTCGCCATTCGTATTGATGCCGGCGACGCCTCCGGCGCTGCCCTGGGAGCTGACAGTATTGCCGAACGTACGGACCTGCGCAATCGTACCTTTATTTACGCCAGCTACAGCCCCGGCTGTCTGGCTGCCGTCAAAGGTACTGCTGTAAATATGGACGTTTTTCACCGTGCCGGATTGGCCGACTTGGGAGAATACGCCGGCGTGTTCCAACGACTGCCTGTTGCCGTCATCTCCCTTCGCCGCGTCCAGACCGATGACGGCATGGCCCCGGCCGTCGAAGATGCCCATGTAGCCGTCGCTGTCCGTTCCGATTGCCGTATAGCCCTTCAGGTTGCTGGCATTGATATCCCCTTTCAGGGCGTAGTTGTAGTTGAGCGCATCCGTATCGCTTTCATTGCCGCTGCGGCCATTTTCATAATAGTCCTGAATGCCTTGCAGCTGCTCCGCATTGCGTACCCAAAGGTACATAAACGAATTGGTATGAACTCCTTCTTGCGAGGCAATCGATTGCCCGTTTACTGAAGCGTTCATGCGATTAAATGTATCTTTTAACGCTAATTGGTTGCCAAATTTCTTGAAGGTATAGCCGCCAGCCCCTCCATTGGCCGTTTCGTCCCATAAATCGACGGCAAATTTCGCGTCGCCTGATGCGGCGTTCAGGGCGATAGCCGGTCCATTGGCATCACCGAAATGCTCCAGAAACTGGCCAAGGCCTGTGACCGAATCCGGAACCGTTCCCTGCCGGGCCTGTACTTGACCGATATGAGTAATGTCGAGGACGACTTCGCCATTAGGCCCTGTACTTTCCAGCAGCAGGTCGCCGCCGAGAGCCAGGTCGCTGTCGACGAATACGTCGCCCCGGCCCGTTACGGTCAGGCTGCCCTGCGTCGTAATCAGGCCATCCTGCTTATTGCCGAAATAGAGATGAGCATGGCCCTGACCGATAGATACAGGCTGCCCATTGACGGATTTCGTACCAGCTGTAATCGTAATATCACCGTTTTCTACCGCCTGCTGATCCGTCGTGTAGGCAAACCAATTCCCTATGGCATTCATATCCTGCCTCGGATCGGATACAGCACCTTCTCCTGCGGCCTTCCACTGGGCATTGCTTTCTGCCGCGATGCCGGGAATCGCAACGGTCTCGCCCCCCGTTGCCGCGGTCAGCGTACCGTATATATCCACATCACCGGCTGTAATGGCAATATCACCTTTGCCGCCATTGCCCGTCGCCGTCACATCGCCATATACCGTAACGGTTCCGTCAGCACGTAGGGAAACAGATGAGCCGTACAAGGCCGCGCCAGTACCCAGCCCCAGGCCGGCCCCGTCCTTGGCATTCAGCGTCAGCGCACCGTCGCTGTACAGCAAGCCGCCGTAATATGCCGCGTCAGCCGCCGTATCAACGCCATTTAAGGTTAGGCCGCCGCCGTATACGGCCAGCCGTCCTTCTCCAGACAGACCTAGATCACTCCAGTTAAACGTTACGTCCTGCTTAGCTCTGACGATGGTTAGCAGGGGATCGTAGGCTGTACCGTATTGCACCTCGTCTATTCCGTGTATCCCATCGAGATGAGCCGCCGTATCGCCGAAATACTCCGCCGACTTCGGCATAAAGGCATTTAGAATCGGCGTGGTCTGGCCCTCGTAGATGCGCCAGTCTGTCGAAAAGTTTAAATTTTTATAGAAATCCTTCGATTGCCGATCTGTATACGCAATTCTGGTACCTTGCTTATCATTCAGATCGGTAAATACGGATGTATCCTGCGGCGCAATGTAATATCCATTGGTTACAGTTGCCTTATCACCACCAGTTCCTGTGCCATACAAACTTCCTAATCCTATTGTAGTGGAATTGCCATCAGCGTCAGCAGCATATAAATTTCCTGTCGTATATACATTGGTCAACGTTGCGGGACCACGGCCGATAATACCGCCAACAGAATTATTGCCTATCGTACGATTCTTTCCCTGATAACTGCGAATCGTGCCCAAATTATATGCACTCTCTATGACTCTTTCAATAGAGAGGTTGCGAGAACCCGCTCCAGCTATGCCGCCAACCGAGCTGGTACCGCTACGATTGCCGGTAGAATCATTGTTCACTACAGTTACATTACCCGTATTAAAGGAATTCCGAATTTTCCCACCATAAAAAAATCCAGTAATGCCGCCGACTACGTTATATCCGTTATATATATCGCCAGCATTATACGATGTATCTACTATGCCGTTTAGGCGGCCAACAACGCCGCCGACGTGGCGGGCATAATAGGTATAGGTCTTATCGCCGATTTCTCCTTTGTTATATACATTATACAACAGAGCCTTAGCTGCACTACCGCTCTCCGTCGTATCGCCGACAATACCGCCTATATTAGCAGCAGGCAAATTATCATCAGGGCTAGCTGTTCTTGTCATATTGACGGTGCCTAAGTTATAAGAATCAGCGACTTCACCATTAAACATCATGCCGACAACGCCGCCGATGTTGATAAAGCCGCAGATATTCCCACTATTATAGCTTTCGCTGACAGCTGCCGCTGCCGTATCGCGCTTTATGTCATCCAGTGGTTTGGTACTGTCCCGATCCAGTTTGCCGATAATGCCGCCGGTATTGCCGGCTTTACTGGCATCACTGACAGCCTCCTTCGAAGCAATCGGCAGCGAATGAACCGAGCCGCTATTGGCACTTTTGGCCACATATACATTGCCGCCGTTCAAATACCCGGCTATGCCTCCCATATTGCCGATAATAGTTGTTTCTGTACCCTCCGAGGTATTATTGCGCACCAATTCAGTGACAAACCCAGCTGCATTGCGCGCCCCCGTTGCCATGATATCGCCGCCGTCATTCAATCCAGACGCAATGGTATACGTCCCGCCGCCTGAACTGCTGCCGAAATACCCAGCGACGCCGCCGACGTTATGAGCGCCGCGGACGGCATTTTCCCGGTTTCTCACGGCGGTAATATCCGTATTCACCGCTTTGCCAACAATGCCGCCGACATTTCCGGCAGTGAAGAAATCCTGACCCTCTTGGATATGACTGCTGATATTTCCATCATTCAGGACCTGACGAAGCCGGCTGTCATGCGGTGTCCCATCGCCGTCATAGGTACTGCTGGTTCCGGCGATGCCGCCGACATTCGCAGCCTGCACTGCTACTGTTTTTCCCTTAGATGGGGACTTATAGGAATGATATGTATAGTCTTCTGTCGCATAGACTTCTGCATGTACATCGCCATGGTTTTCCGCATGCTGTACCGTCGTACCTTCCATATTCCCCACGATGCCGCCGACGTTATAGGCCCCGGTCACGTCTAGGCCGTTGTAGACACGGCCATCTGCGGCATGGTCGTTGCCGATCTCAGAAAGGACGGCATGGCCGACTAAGCCGCCGACGTTGTACCCTTCGCCGGATACGTCGCCGATATTATAGCTCGTCCCTTTGATATCGCCGTGGTACAAATAGCCGATCAGGCCGCCGGCATTGCTGACGTTACTGCCGATGCCGTCTGGGCTGCCCTTGCTGAGGATAGTCCCCATGTTGACGAGATGGTCAAACGCCGCGTCGGTCTTGACGTCTGCCGAGCGGTTGGCTTCACCGGCATTCTTCACGGTGCCGCCGCTGTAGCCGACGATGCCGCCGACGTCGCTATGGCCTGTAACGGCTGCGCTGTTCGTTCCATAGCGGATATGCGTGTTGCCTACGGCTGCACCGGCGACGCTGCCGACGAAATGACGGCCCGTAATGCTGCCGCCGACTAAGGTAACGCGGCTGATATCGGCGTCATGGGATACGCCGAACAAGCCGACGTTATCCGTATCGCCCCGGTTGATCGTCAAGCCGAAAATGTTGTAATCCAGGCCGTCGAAGGCGCCGTAGAAGCCGTATTTGGCCGCGCCGTCTGCAGTGCTGACGGATACCTTTCCATCTGCGCCGACGCCGACAGGCTTAAAGCCCTCGCGTACCGTATCGCCGTCATCGTCGTGCCAGGCCGCCGTCCCCGTAGCGTCAATGCTGTTGCGCAGGGCATATTTTCCGCCGAGATTGGTGTCCATCGCCTGAAGCTGCCTGGCATCTTCCACCCACATGTAGCCGCTGACACCTTGTACTTCGCCGTTTACCTGGACATTTGCAAAGGTCTTGTCCTTGCCTGCATAGGTGTGATTTGCCTCATCGTAGGCGTCGTAGCCTAAAAGCACGCGGCTGGCGTCGCTGGCCCTGACGACGAAACCTTCGTTCTTTTTATTGTCTTCGCTGCGCACCCGTTCCGTATCGATGACAATGCGCCCGTTGCTTTCAAAGGAGACGCTGCCGGCGTTGATGTTGCCGAGGCTCATGAGCTCGGCGTCGGTACGGCAGTCCTGGGCGGCGTTCATGAACTCTTCCATATTCGTATCGGCCTGTATACGGCTCAGCATCTCATCTGTCAGACCGGCAGCAGACACATGCAGGCCGCCGGCATTGATCTGGGCGCTCGGGCCGATTTGCACGCCAGCCGGATTGACGACGTAGATATTGCCGCCGGCAGCGTTAATCGTACCGTAAATCTGCGACGCCTCTATACTGCCCTTGACGTAGTTCAGCGTATTGAAATTCGCCGCGTCGGCTGAGAAGTTGACGACGGCGTTGGCCCCGATGTTGAAGCTGTCCCAGGTAATGACGCCGGTTTTCCCGTTCTGACGGATATTCATGACCGGATTCGTCGCCGTACCGGCATTCTGATTTAATCCCGTATGGCCGCCCAAGACAGACGCCCCGCCGGCAGGCAGTTCGTTATTAGGTACGACAGCCGCGGCCCCATAGGCTTCGGGCGCTGCGTACAGTGCCGTCGCGCCGGCCAACAGGCACAGGACTATGCGGCGCTTTAAGTAATAATATTTCGTATAGGTATTCATATGGTACTTCCTCCACCATACAGCGTATCTGAAACAAAAAAAATAAACTAAAACATCTTGTAGACCTGGAACCACCAGCGGTCGTCGTGGTCTGTCGGCTCCGACCAGTCGCGGCGGCCGTCGATCTTACGGGCCCAATCGAGCTGTACGTACCAGTCATTGGGCTTGCTGTAGCGCAGGCCCAGGCCCCAGCCGGACAGATGCTCGCTGTATCCCACCGCCTTGTTATTGCCGTAGCCTTCATCGATAAAGGCCGCCGCTTCCAGACCTTCGACGCCTGTCTGCCGGCGGATTTCCACGCTGCCCAGCCAGCCGGCGTCGCCGTAGCCGTCGTTGTTTCCGTAGGCCCGGACGCCGTTCATGCCGCCGAGGTAAAACTGCTCGCTGCCATCCAGCGCCCGGTTTGCCAACTGCCCCTGAAAGCGGACGCGGTAATTCCACAAGCCGTCATACCATATTTTCAGCAGGCTTCCCGTCAATTTATGGTACGCACCGTCATAGTATGCGCCGCCGTCCGTATCCATGTCGCCGTACCAGTAGATCAGGTCGTATTGGGTAAACTCGTTCGGATAGTATTGGCTGCCGCTGAGCCCGGCATGCCAGACGTCGGCCCGCTTGCCGACCTTGAGCTCCGGCCAGGACGCAGTCCGGAAGCGGTAGCTGTCTTCCATATCCCGGCGGTCGTAGCCGTACATAGCCGTCAGGCGGTTCATGCGGTCCCGGTACAAGGGCGTCATGCCATAGAGGCTGATGCCCCGCGATCTTCCCAGGGAAGTATACAGGCTGTTCGTATGAAGCTCGTATTCGCTCTGGCTGAACGCCGCGCCGAGACGCGTGCCGCCGCGGCCTGCCGGCGTTTCGTAGCGGACGCTGTAATTCTTGACGTCGTGACTGGACATCATGCCGCTCAAGGTCACCTTGTCGCCGTCGCCGCCGGGATTGTTGATTTCCGTATGAAAGCCGTAGCGGTACCGGCCGGAGTAATAGCCGCCGCCATTGTCGGTAAAGACGTAGTTATTCCACACGGGCCGCCGCTCGACCTCCACGTCGACAGACGTCGTTCCCTCTTCCCTGCCGGGACGGAGGACGGCGCGGGCTGTCACGCCGGGCAGGTCGTTGAGATTATTCATCGCCAGCTCCAATTCCCTGTCGGTCATGACTTCCCCCTGTTTCAGCCTGTACAGATACCCCTGCAGGACCGAGTCGGCCACGTCTGACGTGTTCTGCGTAATGCGCACTTCATCATACGCTGCGACGTAAACCTTGATTTCCAGCTGCCCGCCGGCGATTTCCTGCGGCGGTACGACAGCCTGGGCTACGGTGTAGCCGCTGCTCTTAGCATACTTCGTAATGGCATCGGTCAGCTCTTTCAGCTCCGATACCTTGACGCTGCGGCCGCTGTAAGCGTTCACTATCTCTTTCAGCCTTCCTTGTTCGTCGGGAAGAGGAAATCCCGTCAAAGTAATCTGGCGGACAAAAAAAGCCGGTTCCCTATCCGTCCCCGTATTGCCGGGCAAATAGGCCTCAGACGTCGCCTCGTCGACTATGACATCCTGCCGGCCCGTCCGATTGTACGGATGAACCGTCACGGCTTCTTTATCAAACGTCGGTATAGGCGACTGGGCCAACGCCGGACAAGCCAAAGCCAGGCTAAACATCATCGTTGCATACATGATTTTTGTCATAAAGCATCCCTTTCTATGAGCTGAACCCACCGCTGCGCATATACTCGCAGCGGCTATTAAATAAAACAATTTATATATATAAGTATATATTATTCTAGATTTTTATTATCTAATATTGGTGCAAAAAAAATAATACTTTCATCATTCCCCAGCGACAAACCACTGTATTACTTATAATTATATATTATTCTATCATTGTATATTATTATTTTTTACTATTTTTATATACATTTTATCATATATTATTTTCCCCTGTTTGCCAATAGCTTTTCTATGTAAATAATGAAAATGATCTATAGCCTTTGTCTCCTGCACAACAAAAAAAGAGCAAAACCCAACAGGATTTCGCTCCTTTATACGGCAATACAGATCATGCCGTTTATTTTTTCAGCAGGCCTTTTTCTTCGATGAAGTCCGACACCATATCGGCAGCCGTCGCCGTGATGTTAATGCACTGCTTGCGGTATTCCGGCGTGCCGAAGCTCAGGCGGTTCAGGGCCCGGCAGCAGGTCGTGCCGAAATGAGCCTTGAAACGGTCGTGGAATTCGTGGGTATATTGATATACTTCCGGCAATTCCTTTTCCGACGGGTCGAGACGGCCAACCAGGGCGCTGATAATCAGACAGGAGCCGCTCAATGCTCCGCAGACGCAGCCCGAACGGCCGATGCCGCCGCCCAAGCCGCAGGCCATGCGGATGGCTACGTCGGGAAGATTCAGATTCATGCTGTCGTTGCAGGCCTTGACGACCGATTCGACGCAGTTATTTTCTTCTAAATGATATTGTTCGGCAAGCTTGTATACACTTTCCAATTCATAACCCCTCCTATGATATAATCAAGATTCATTATACCATGAAGAGACATTACTTGCCAAACATGGCCGCCGCGTCGGCCATATTCCGCCGTATGTCGACGGAAAAGGGGCAGCGCGTTTCGCAGGCGCCGCACTGAATGCATTCCGATGCTGTATGAGGCAATACGGCGTAGTGTTCCCGCACCGTTTCAGGAATATCGCCCTGAGCCTTGCACAGGTTGAGGAATTTCGTCACCGCCGCCACGTCTATTCCCTGCGGACAGGGCGCGCAGTGGCTGCAGTACATGCAATGGCCCTTCCAGCTGATATTCGGAAAGGACGCCAGCGCCGCAGCGTAGTCCTTTTCTTCGTCAGAGGCGTCTTCATAGGCCAAGTTCTGTTTCATTTCCTCTACAGTCCGCGCGCCGTTCATAATAGACGCTACGGCCGGCCGGTCCAAGGCATAACTCATGCACTGGAAAGGCGTCAAAGCCTTCCCTGCCGGCGAAATATCGCCGTTCAGCAGGTCGCCGCCGCCGAAGGCCTTCATGACCGTAATGCCAACGCCCAGCCGCTGGCACGTTTCATACAGCCGCTGCCGCTGGGGGTCCATGTTGAGCAGGGGCTTTGCGTAGCTTTCAGGAGCCCACAGGAGCTCAAGGTTTTCGTTGCCGGGCTGCAAATCGTAACAGGGATTGACGCTGAACATGAGCACGTCGACGAGGCCGCTTTCGACAGCCGACAACGCCGCCTCAGGGTTGTGGCTCGACATGCCGATGCTGCCGATGACGCCGTCTTTCTTCAACTTCAAGGCATATTTCATGATGTCGCCGTCCTGGATCTGCTGCCAGTCCGACAAAGAATCGACGTAGTGAACCATGCCGATTTCCAGATGGTCGGTCCGCAGCCGTTTCAGCTGGTCTTCAAAGCCGGCCTTCACGTCTTCGATATCGCGGGTGCGCTTATACTGCCCGTCCTTCCAAATGGTGCACAAATGAGCCTGCAAGACGAATGTATCCCGCCGTCCCTGCAGCGCCTTGCCCAAGGCGTCGCGAAAGGCCGGATGGGGTGCGTACAAATCGATGCAGTTTGCCCCATGTTCTTCCATGACGTCGATAAACGCTTCCGTCCATTCGGGGTGCTCTACCATGCCTTCGCAGCCAAAGCCGATTTCGCCGACGGAAAGGCCTGTCCTTCCCAATACTCTGTATTTCATACTATACCTCCTGACATATCACGTTCTCTGCTGTAAGCATAGCACATGGAGGGCGCTTCAAGTCAAGCCGTTTCTTACAGGTCCTTCTGCATGAAAATAGCCGGAATGGGATTATCATAGTACGGCGGGATTTCGTAAAATCCCTACTGCCGGTAGAGGCCGATGGCCGCCGTCATAAAGGGCAGCGTGTCCAGCCGCATCTGCCTGTAACCGATCTGCTTCGCCTCGCCGATACACTGCTCCATGAGCAGCCGGCTCAGACCCCGTCCCCGATAAGCCGGCTGGATATACAGCCGTTTCAGCTCGCAGCACGTCTCGCCGAGGCGGTGAATAGCCGCACAGCCTACGAGCCGCCCGTCGTCGCCACAGACGCCGTACAGCCGCCCGTCAGGCAAGCCGTATTTTTCCTCTGCATGGTCCAGCTCGTCGCCGTAGCCCTGCGCCGCCAGGCAAGCCTTTACCGTCTCATCCGTCTCGACCAGCATGGCCGTATATTCCTGAAACAGCTTCCGTATATCGTCCAATTTGTCATAGGCCAATACAATCTGCATAATCCTGCCTCCCTCGCATGAATACTGTCTACATATGCATTATAACAAAATCTGTAATTTCTAATCTCCTTATTTTTAATATTTTTTTGCAGTCCTATGCTGCTGCCAAGTGCATAAGCAATGTGTTCACAAGTGTATAGATAAAAAGCTGCTGATAGCGTTTCTTCATTTTATTCAAGCCAGTCGAATTTTAATATACATTATCATTATATCATTTTTTAATTAAAATTTAATGTACATTCTTCGTTTTTTTAATTTTAGTTTTATTTTCATCCTATATAATGACATATAACATCTGTTGGAGGTGACCGACTTATGAATACTAACAAAACAAACTCTCCCTGGCCGGCCCATCGCGTCCAATTCATCACACTCTGCACGCACGAAAAGCAGACTACTCTCGGAAGGATTTATAAGGATAAAAACGGATTCGTCTGGCAGCCGACGGTATGGGGAATGGCCGCGGAGGAAGGGCTGCGGAAGCTGAAGCTTTCATCTCAGCTCGTTCTGATTCAGGATTACGTCATCATGCCCAATCACGTCCATCTGCTCGTCTTGTACAGGCGATGCAACGACCGCGTCGTCAAATGGTTCATATCGCACTGCAAACACACTATGGCCCAACACATGCTGAAAGCACAGCATGCAAACGAACCGATCTGGGAAACATCCTATTCAAGTCACTATGTGCAGCGAGAACACACGCAGCTTGCACTGAGCCAAAACATACGGGAACATAAAACCCGCTGGCATTACGACAGCCTGAACACGTTTTTGCCGCGCCCCTATTCTCCAAAAGTTTGACACAAGCCACATGATTTTCAAAACATAAAGTCTTTCATGCTGCAAAAAAAAGAGAAGCAAGAAATGAGAAATCTCATGTTCTGCTTCTCTTTTATATGCAGCATTTTTTAATGTCCGCCGTATTTTTTTGCCGTGTCCAAGCGGCACAAAGCGCGCTTGAGCGCCATTTCCGCCCGATGTACGTCTATGTCCTTCCGCTGGCTGTGAAGCAATGCTTCCGCCCGCTGCTGGGCTGCTTCTGCCCGCTCGACATCAATGTCTTCAGGCTTTTCCGCCGCCGGCGTAATGACGGTAATCGCATTATTGCTCACTTCCAAAAATCCGGAAGCTACGCTCAGGCAATGGCGCTGGCCGCCTACATCGTACATAAGCGGCCAGATATCTAAAGACGCGATGAGCGGCGCGTGATTGGGCATAATGCCCAAATCGCCGTCTAAGGCCCGCACGAGGACGAATTCCACATCTTCGTTTAATACGGCAGCATCGGGAGTAATTACTTCCAAACGGATAGTCTTTCCTTTTTCTGCCATAGCCTATTCTCCTTTCAGAGTCTTGGCCTTTTCATATGCTTCTTCGATATCGCCTACCATGTAGAACGCCTGTTCCGGCATGTCGTCGCATCGGCCCGACAGAATTTCCTTAAAGCCGGCAATCGTATCTTTCAGCGGTACATAACGGCCCGGCTGACCGGTAAACTGTTCGGCGACGGAGAAAGGCTGGCTCAGGAAACGCTGGATCTTACGAGCCCGGGCAACGGTGAGCTTGTCTTCTTCCGACAATTCATCGATACCGAGGATAGCGATGATATCCTGCAGGTCGTTGTACTTCTGCAAAATAGCCTGAACGGCGCGGGCCGTCTGATAATGGTCTTCGCCGAGGATATGGGGATCGAGAATACGAGACGTCGAATCCAGGGGATCGACGGCCGGATAAATGCCCAATTCGGCAATCTGACGGGACAATACGGTCGTCGCATCCAAATGGGCAAAGGTCGCAGCCGGAGCCGGGTCCGTCAAATCGTCGGCAGGGACATATACGGCCTGTACAGACGTGATGGAGCCGTTCTTCGTCGACGTGATGCGTTCCTGCAGCGCGCCTACGTCCGTCCCCAACGTCGGCTGATACCCAACAGCCGAAGGAATTCGGCCCAGCAGTGCCGATACTTCCGAACCGGCCTGAATGAAACGGAAAATATTGTCGATGAACAGGAGCACGTCCTGATGTTCTTTATCGCGGAAATATTCAGCCATCGTAAGGCCCGTCAGGCCGACGCGCATACGGGCTCCAGGCGGTTCGTTCATCTGGCCGTATACGAGAGCGGTCTTGCTGATAACGCCCGATTCCTTCATTTCGTTCCACAAGTCGTTGCCTTCGCGGGTCCGTTCGCCTACGCCGGTAAATACGGAGTAGCCGCCGTGTTCCGTAGCAACGTTGTGAATCAATTCCATGATGAGAACGGTCTTGCCTACACCGGCGCCGCCGAACAAGCCGATCTTGCCGCCTTTGGCATACGGCGCGATGAGGTCGACGACCTTAATGCCCGTTTCGAGAATTTCCGTGCCTGTAGACTGGTCTTCAAATTTCGGAGCCGGCCGATGAATAGGCCAATAGTCTTCAGCTTCTACTACTTCGTCTACCTTGTCGACGGTCTGGCCGAGAACGTTGAAAATACGTCCCAGCACGCCCTTGCCGACGGGAACCTTAATAGGGCCGCCTGTATTTTCTGCAGCCATGCCGCGGACGAGACCGTCTGTAGAACTCATAGCAACGCAGCGGACGACGTCGTCGCCTAAGTGCTGCATAACTTCTGCTACCAAGTCGACGGCCTGTTCGCCTTCCCCGCCGGTGACGTGAAGGGCAGTGTAAATGGCGGGCAAATCTGCTTCGGAAGCAAACCGCACGTCAATAACCGGGCCGATGACCTGGATTACTTTCCCAATGTTATTGCTCATGAAGAGGCTCTCCTCTCTTTCTTAGTTTTACTCACGCCCTACTGCAGGGCATTAGCACCGCTGACAATTTCTGTCAGTTCGTTCGTAATGCCGGCCTGACGGACTTTGTTGTAATGGACAGTCAATCTGTCGATCAGCTCGCCTGCATTATCCGTTGCCGACGTCATAGCCGTCATACGGGCCCCGAGCTCGCTGGCCGCCGACTGGAGCAGGCTGTTGTACACGAGCATGTCCAGATACTGGGGCAAAAGCGATTCCAAGACCTGATGGGCATCCGGCGCAAAGAGATACTCTTCTTTCGGACCGGTTTTTTCAGAGCCGTCCTGCTGCGAAATAGGCAGCATTTTGACGGTTTGTACTTCTTGCGATAAGGCTGACTTAAACTTCGTATAAATGATATATACTTCGTCAACTTCGCCAGCCAAAAATTGTTCTGTCGCAACATGGGCAATCTGCTGGGCATCGGTGAACTGCGGCTTATCGGAAAAGCCCGTCCACTTCTGGTCCGGCACGATATGCAAATGCTTTAAATATTCAGCAGGCTTACGGCCTGTCACGAGCAGCATCGAAGCGCTGCGGGGCTTATCTTTCAGCACGGCAACCATGGCCTTGTTGATATTAGAATTAAACGCGCCGGCCAGGCCTTTGTCAGCCCCGACGATAATATAGCACGTCCTCTTCACTTCGTCATGAGGCGTAAACAAGGCGACTTTTTCGCCTGTAGACGCCGCTGCCAAGCGCTGCAGCATGCCTTCGATTTTTTCCGTATACGGCGCTGTGGCCAACGCCCTTTCCTGTGCACGGCGCAGTCGTACAGACGATACCATTTTCATGGCTTTCGTAATCTGCTGAGTATTCGTAACGGATTTGATCCGCCGGTTTATTTCGCGTGCACTCGGCATAGATTATTCCTCCTCTTTAATCAGCTCATGGGTGGCGCTATACTGCTTCGTATATTCGCCGATGGCCTTCTGGAGGGTTGCTTCTGCGTCCTGGCCGAGTTCCTTCGTCGTCTTGATGCTTTCGCCGACTTCCGGATAATTGGTATGCATGAACGTGATGAAGCCGTCGGCAAACTGCTGTACTTCCGATACCTGAATCGGCATGAGGTAGTTTTTAACGGCCAAATAAATCTGCATAACCTGGTCTTCGACCGGCATAGGATGATACTGCGGCTGAATTAAGAGCTGCATCGTCCGTTCGCCTTTATCGATCTGGGCCTTTGTGCTCTTATCGAGGTCAGAGCCAAACTGGGCGAAGGCCGCCAATTCGCGGTACTGCGCCAAATCCAAGCGAAGGGTACCGGCAATTTTCTTCATAGCCTTAATCTGGGCGGAGCCGCCTACGCGGGATACGGACAAGCCGACGTTGATAGCCGGACGGATACCGGAGTTAAAGGCTTCCGTTTCGAGGAATATCTGACCGTCCGTAATGGAAATAACGTTTGTCGGGATGTACGCCGACAAGTCGCCGGCCAGCGTTTCAATAATCGGCAAGGCTGTAATGGAGCCGCCACCCAAATCATCAGAAAGCTTTGCTGCCCGTTCCAGCAGACGGGAATGTAAGTAGAATACGTCGCCGGGATAGGCTTCACGTCCAGGCGGACGGCGGAGCAGCAAGCTCATGGCACGGTATGCCTGGGCGTGTTTGGACAAGTCGTCATATACGCAGAGGACGTCCTTGCCCTGATACATGAAGTATTCGCCGATAGATACGCCCGAATACGGAGCCAGGTACTGGAGCGGCGCGCCGTCAGATGCCGTAGCAGCAACGACGATAGTATACGCCATCGCGCCGTTTTCTTCCAAAGTACGGACGACGCGGGCAACCGTCGAGGCTTTTTGTCCAATAGCGACGTAAACGCAAATAACGCCACTGTCTTTTTGATTTAAAATCGTGTCGATAGCGATAGCCGTCTTGCCCGTACCGCGGTCGCCGATGATCAATTCACGCTGGCCCCGTCCGATAGGAACCATGGAGTCGATAGATTTAAGCCCCGTCTGAAGAGGTACCTTTACAGGCTGACGGTCGGCAATACCTGACGCCTGCACTTCGACGAGACGGGATTCTGTCGTCTTGATTTCCCCTTTGCCGTCGATAGGCGCGCCCAAGGGATTTACGACGCGGCCAATCATAGCTTCGCCTACGGGAACGCGCATGACGCGGCCTGTGCGGCGTACCGTGTCGCCTTCTTTAATCAGGGAGTCGTCGCCGAGTAGTACGGCGCCGACGTTGTCTTCTTCCAAGTTCAGGGCCATGCCGTATACGCCGCGAGGCAGTTCCAGCAATTCCCCGGACATGGCTTTATCCAAACCGTAAACGTGGGCGATGCCGTCCCCGACTTCCAGAACGGTGCCGATATCATCGACGTTCATCTCCACATTATAATTTTCGATTTGCTGTCTAATTATAGCCGTAATTTCTTCTGGCTTCATCTTCATTATTCGTCCGTCACCCCATTCGTTACGCCAGCCTGCAGAAGAGACTGCTGCATATCACGCAGCTGCCGCGCAAGGCTGCCGTCTATTAATCTGTCGCCAATCTGGATGACCATGCCGCCGATGATAGACGGATCGATGTAATACAGCGGCTCGATCTTCTTGCCTGTCATCTTTTCCAATCCGGCAACCAGTTTTTCTTCTTCCGCCGCCGTCAGCGCCTTGACGACGCGCACCTTCGCGACTTCGATGTTCTGCGCCGCCCGCGCCAGGTCGATAAACCCGTCGATGGCGGGAACAATAGCCGCTTCGCGCCGCCTGTCGATCATAACGTAGAGAAACTGCAGTACCAGCGGCTCTACGTCGCCGGCAAATATTTTCTGCAGCGTATCCTTCTTTACGCCGGGCTGTATGAGCGGATGGCAGATAAACTTCTGCAAATCAGGATTTTCCTGCATGGCATCGCGGACAGCTTTCAACTCTGTTCCAAATATATCAAGTTTGCCCTGTTCTTTTGCAATATCGAACATAGCCTGGCTGTATTTGCTGTATACGACTTCCGGTATCATAGCGTCAGTTCCCCTTTACGCGGTTTTCCTGAAGCTGATCGATGCAGTTTGCAACCAGTTTTGCATTCATATCCGGGTCCAGATTCTTTTTAAGCAGCTTTTCTGCCACAGCCATAGACAGCGTTACTACTTCGTTGCGCATTTCCCGGATAGCAACTTCCCGTTCGTTTGCAATTTCCGCTTGGGCGATCTGTTTTTCCCGGGCAATCTGTTCGCGTATTGCGCTGAGCTGGGCCTGCGCCTCTTTATCAGCCTGCTTTACGGCTTTATCGATAATAGCCTGGGCTTCGGCGCGGGCGCTGCGGAGCTGCGCTTCGTATTCGGCCTGCAGCTGCGCTGCCGCTTCTCTGGCCTGGGCCGCGGCGTCGAGATCCGATTCGATCTTGTTGCGGCGTTCTTCCAAAACCTTCAGCAGCGGTTTATACGCAAATTTTGCCAAAATAGCCACTAAGATAAAGAAGTTGATAATTTGGAACAACAACGTTCCTTCGGTTAAACTAACCAACGTAACACCCTCCTTTCATGATGGAATCCAGTTCCTCCACCATTAAATAAAGGGATTGGCAAATACGAGCACGATGGCGATAACGGCTGCGATAATAGGCATGGATTCGATCAAGCCGACGGAAATGAGGAAGTTGGTCAGCAGCTTGCCGCCCATTTCAGGCTGACGTGCTACGCCTTCCAGCATTTTAGAAGCAGCGTGGCCGTCGCCGACTGCAGCGCCGAGAGCTGCCAAACCGATACCAATTGCTGCGCCAAGAGCCGATAACCCTAATATCAATGCATTTTCCATAATCAATGACCTCCTAAATACGATATACAATGTAGTTTAATGCCCGCCCTGGAAGGAAGGAGCTAAGTACGATGTCGTCAATATAGTAAAAATAAACGCTTGAATTAAGCCGATGAACAAGCTGAAGATCAGCCAGACAATCGGCACGCCTGCCGGAACGAGGAAGTACAGTACTTCCAACAGGATTTCCCCGGCCAGAATGTTGCCGAAAAGACGGAAAGCCAACGTCAGCGGCTTTGTAAATTCTTCCAGCACATTGATGATGACAAAGGGAGCAAATGGCTGGAAGAAGTGCTTAAAGTGCTTCTTCACACCCTGGTTTTTCAATGCGATAACATGAACCATCGCAGAAGATACCAGCGCCAACGCTACGGTTGTATTCAAATCATTTGTAGGAGACGCCAGAAGATGGTTCGTCGGCAATAGCCCCAATTCGTTGGAAAACAAGATGAATAGGAACATGGTCAGTAAGATAGATACAACCTGACTGTACTTGGGGCCAAGGGTTTCCTTAAACTGGGCGAGAAGCGCCGTGACAACCATTTCCATGGCGTTCTGCATCCCTGACGGGACGAGAGACCGCTTTCGCGTGGCTGCCAAGGAAACGATGATGACTAAGATACCGACGATCCACGTCATGATAATCGTATCCATATTGACGTTCATCCCAAGGATCTGGACGACCCAATGATGCCCCGTATGTAATTCCATACGTTTTACCTCCTTTCTTTACCGCTGGCGTACATGCCGGATCAGCATGTCGGCAAAAATCGTCACCCGATAGGTAAACAATCCGGCTACAGCAGCCCCAAAATGAATAGACGGGAACTGCGCCACGACGATTAATACCAGCGCGATCATGACAAGACGCAGGACGGCGCCGCCCCGTATCAAGGCGACAGCCCGCGCCGGCGGTAATTGTACGGCTCGCGCAGAGCGGCTGGTCAGCATCAAAAAATAGGCGATGTTGATTCCGTTGCCGATACACCAGCCCGTAATGTACTGCGTTTCCCCGCTTACGGCAAGGACGGCAGCGACAAAACATGTAAATCCGATGAGCTTGCACAACGTCGCTTTTACATACCTTACAAATTCTTCCACCAGCACCACCCTTATTTGTCTTTTTCCATATGAGACGGCTTGTCTTCATTCAAGCGCACGGCTTTCTTATACAAGGACAAAAAACCAGACGCGGCGCCTATGAGGGAACACACAATCATGCCCCACGGCGCCGTTCCGGCATGTGAGTCAATAAAACGTCCTAACGCTACGCCCGCGCAGATGCAGACAAACAAGGTCAGACCTAAGGAACCGGCAATTGCAACGATATTCCAGAGCTTCATCTGATTTGCATTGTCATCATGAGATTCAGTACGCCTCCGCTTCATGCTGCAGACACCTCTGTTTCCGTTGATGGCATAGTAGCGGTTGCGAATATCGACGTTGCGTTACCCGCAATCGCTATTGAATTATTTTAGCATGGAAAAAATTTAAAAGCAACATTTTAAATTTGTCAATATTTTCTATTAACAAAAGAAATATATGCATATCTTTTTAGGCATGAACCGGCGTCTCTTTATACATTATTGTTATAGAGAAAATTCTTCCAGCACCGTTTCTTCTCCGCCGAAGTCGCGCAGGATGGCCTGAACGATGCGCTGCGAAGCTTTTCCGTCGCCATAAGGATTGACGGCGTTGCTCATCGTATCATAGGCGTGCTGATCTGTCAGCAGACGCTTCGTTTCGCGATACACCACGTCTTTTTCCGTCCCGATCAGGCGTACCGTACCGGCCGCCACGGCCTCGGGCCGTTCCGTCGTATCGCGCAGCACCAGCACCGGCTTACCTAAAGACGGCGCTTCCTCCTGAATGCCGCCCGAATCAGTCAACACGAGGCTGCATTTGTTCATGAGATTGGCGAAGGGCTCGTATTCCATCGGATCGATGAGGTGAATGCGGTCCACGCCGGATAATTCTTCTTCTACGACTTTCCGCACCAGCGGATTGCGATGCACTGGGAAAACGACTTCCGTATCGGGAATTTCCTCTACGATGCTCCGCAGGGCTTTGTAAATATGACGCATCGGCTCGCCCAGGTTTTCCCGGCGGTGCGTCGTCATCAAGATGACCCGGTGGCGGAGGAAATCGATGTTATTGAGCATTTCGTCTTCAAAGGTATACGCCGGGTCGACGGTCTTCATCAAGGCGTCGATGACTGTATTGCCCGTGACATAGATATTTTTTTCCGCTACGGCTTCTTTCAGCAGGTTGGCTTTCGCTGTCGCCGTCGGCGCAAAGTGAATGGCCGCGATGGAGCCGGTCAGCTTGCGGTTCATTTCTTCCGGAAAGGGCGAATAGATATTGCCCGTGCGCAGGCCCGCTTCCACGTGGCCGACGGGAATTTGCTGATAATACGCCGCCAACGCTCCAGCAAAGGTCGTCGTCGTATCGCCGTGCACGAGGACGATATCCGGCTTTTCCGTTTCCAACACGGACTTCAGCCCCATGAGGGATTTTGTCGTAATGTCGTATAACGTCTGTCCCTGCGACATAATATCTAAATCATAATCAGGCTCGATGCGGAATAACTCCAGCACCTGATCCAGCATCTGCCGGTGCTGGGCTGTAACGGCCACGACTGTCTGGATTTTATCGGCGTGCTTTTTCAATTCCAGTACGACCGGAGCCATCTTGATCGCTTCCGGACGCGTGCCGAATACAGTCATTACCTTAATCATAGAAATACCTCCTTAGACGAAACAATTCTACCCGCCTATTCCTTGCGGGTAGAATTGGCCGTTGTTTTTTGCAGTATGCCAAGGCGTTTCGCCGTATAAATAATCACAGCAAGGACGACCAATACCGTCGCAATGCCTGTCTGATAACTTACGTTAGCGACAAACAAGGCTACGATCCCCAGAACGATGCTGACGAAATACATGATCAATACAGCTTGCTTCTGCGACATGCCTAAAGCCAGCAGGCGATGGTGCAGATGTCCCTTATCAGGCTGAAAAATGGGCACGCCGCTCATCTTGCGGCGGATAATGGCGAATAACGTATCCAAAATGGGCAGGCCCAGAGCGATGAGCGGCACTACCAACGCGATCGTCGCCGCCGTCTTAACCAGCCCCAGCACAGCTGCGACGGCCATCGTATAGCCCAGCAGCATACTTCCCGTATCGCCCATGAAAATCTTGGCGGGGTTAAAATTGTACTGCAAAAAGCCGAGAGCTGCTCCGGCCATTGCGACGATGATCATAGCCGGCAGGTACTGGTTCATGGTATAAGCCAGCAAAAACATCGATACCGACGCGATAAACGACACGCCGGCCGCCAATCCATCCAGGCCGTCAATCAGATTTACTGTATTCGTAAACCCGATAATCCAGAAAATCGTCACTGGAATAGCGACGAGCTCCGGCAGTACGATGAGCGTGCCGAAGGGATTTGTCAGCCATTCGATCTGAATTCCAAAGGCGATGGGAATACATGCCGCAACGATCTGTCCGACTAATTTTACTTTAGCCGGAATATTGCAGATATCGTCCCAAATGCCCAAGGCGACGATAGCCGTGCATCCCAGGAGAAGGCCCAGCAGCTCGTGGCGCACAGGCACGCAAAAGAGTACGGCCGCCATGAAGCCGACGTAGATAGCCAGCCCGCCCAGCCGCGGTATGGCGTGAGTATGGACCTTTCTCGCATTAGGTTTGTCAACGGCGCCGACTTTAATTGCCAACTTTTTAACGCCTGGCGTCAATACATATGCAACTATGAGGGCAATCAAAAACGGCACAAAATATTCAAGCACAACACACGCCTACTTTCCGTAACATCATTAGTTTGTCAGACTGCGCATCGGTGCAGGGATGCGTCCGCCGCGGGCGATAAATGCGTCCGACTTGTATTTATTTACGTTGATAATCGGGCAGTAGCCAAGAAGGCCGCCGAATTCAACCGTATCGCCGACGTCTTTGCCCGGAACGGGAATGACGCGGACGGCTGTCGTCTTGTTGTTAATCATGCCGATAGCCGCTTCATCGGCAATAATAGCGGAAATCGTCGCCGCCGACGTATCGCCGGGAATGGCGATCATGTCGAGGCCGACGGAGCACACGCAGGTCATAGCTTCCAGTTTTTCCAAGGTCAGGCTGCCTCTGCCGACGGCTTCCAGCATCCCCTTGTCTTCGCTGACAGGAATAAACGCGCCCGACAAGCCGCCGACGCGGGACGAAGCCATGAGGCCGCCCTTTTTCACCGCGTCGTTCAGCAAAGCCAGAGCCGCCGTCGTACCGCAGGCGCCGCAGCTTTCAAGACCCATTTCTTCCAAAATGTCGGCTACGCTGTCGCCGACAGCCGGCGTAGGAGCTAAGGACAGGTCGATGATGCCGAAGGGAACGTTGAGCCGCTTCGACGCTTCCATGGCGACGAGCTGCCCTACGCGGGTAATCTTGAAGGCCGTCTTCTTGATCGTTTCGGCAACGACATCGAAAGGTTCGCCCTTGACATTTTCCAATGCCCGTTTGACGACGCCCGGTCCGCTGACGCCGACGCTGACACAGCAGTCGCCGTTCGTCACGCCGTGGAAGGCGCCGGCCATGAAGGGGTTGTCTTCAACGGCGTTGGAAAATACAACCAATTTCGCGCAGCCTAAGGCATCCTTATCCTTCGTCCGTTCGGCCAAATCCTTGAATACCCGGCCCATTTCAGCGATGGCATCCATGTTGAGGCCGGCTTTCGTCGAGCCGACGGCAACGGAGCTGCATACCAAATCGGTGCAGGCCAGGCTTTCGGCGATGGAGTCGATGAGACGGCGGTCGCCGTCCGTAAAGCCCCGTTCCACCAGCGCGGAAAAACCGCCGATGAAGTCGATACCGATTTCCTTCGCCGCCTTGTCGAGCGTTCTGGCGATTTCAACGTAATTCGTCAAATCGCTGGCTCCGGCTACCAGGCTGATAGGCGTAACGGCTACGCGCTTGTTAATGATCGGCACGCCGTATTCGCGGGCAATGTCTTCGCCCGTCTTGACGAGGTTCTCGCCGTACGACGTGATTTTATCGTAAATATTGCGGCATAATACCTTGCCGTCGCTGGAACAGCAGTCAAGAAGACTAATCCCCATCGTAATCGTACGGACGTCCAGATTATTCTTCTGTATCATTTGATTCGTTTCTAATACGTCATGGATTGTCAGCATACCCGGTTCTCCTTATCCTACTTGATGCATCGCATCGAAAATGGCCTGGTTCTGCGCCCGGATTTCTACGCCCAGGGCGTCGCCCTTTTCCCGCAGGATAGCCTGAAGGCCTTCCAAATCGACGGTCGACTGCTCCATGTCTACGATCATCGCCATATTGAAAATACCGTCCAAAATGACCTGATTTATCGTCATAATATTAATCTGGTGTTCTGCCATGACCTGGCTTACTGTAGCGATAATGCCAGTCCGGTCTACTCCGACTACGGTGATAACAACTTTCATGGGGATTCCACTCCTTTATTGCATATCTTTAATTTCTTTCTAATCTACCATGCCTTTTATTATACCATAAGTCAATCGCAAAATTCTACTGCTGCGCCACATAATAGCGCCGTTTCGCCGCGCCGCTTACGGAAATTCCCCGGAAAAGAAAGGACACGCTTTCGCCCGTCCTTTCTTCTTTCCGTTAAGGTATAGTATTGTCTTATTTAGCCAAAGCCTTGGAAATCAGCGCCTTGCCTTCTTCCAGCAGCGCCGCCGCCTGTTCCTGGGATACGAAGCTTTCTGCATACAGCTTGTACAGATCTTCCGTACCGGACGGGCGCGCCGCTACCCAGCCGTCGTCGGTCGCGATCTTGACGCCGCCGATAGCGAAGTCGCCGTATGGGGACTTGGACAGCACCGCCTTGATTTCACTGCCGCACAGGGTCTTTTCCGTAACGTCGCTTTCCGTCAGGGAGCTGATCTGATCCTTTTCTTCCAGCGTCGCCGGCGCATCGCTGCGCATCGTGTACGGACGGCCCAGCTTTTCGCACAAATCATTGTAGTAGTCGATAGGCGATTTGCCCGTAACGGCCTTGATTTCCGCAGCTAAGAGGCACATGATCATGCCGTCTTTATCCGTCGTCCAGACGCTGCCGTCTTTCGCGACAAAGGAGCCGCCAGCGCTTTCTTCGCCGGAAAAGGCGATTTTACCTTCCGTGTACAAGGAGCCGAAATATTTAAAGCCGACGGGCACTTCGTAGCAGGGAATACCGAGCATAGCCGCCGAGCGGGCCAGCATATCCGTCGTGACAACGGTCTTGGCGATACCCCGTCCGGCAAAGTTGCGGTGAGTCATCAGATAGTGGGACGCCACCGTCAGGTAAGCGTTGGCCGAAATCATGCCCTGCGCGCCGGAAACGATGCCGAAACGGTCGTAGTCCGGGTCGTTGGCTAAAATCAGGTCGTATTTGTCCTTGCTCTGCGTAACGGCCGACATGACGTATGCCGACGAGCAGTCCATGCGGACCTTGCCGTCATGGTCGTAATTCATGAAGGTAAACTGCGGATCGTACGTATCATTGACGAAGTCGATGGGAATATGATACTGTTCCGAAATCTTGTGCCAGTAATTCATGCCCGAGCCGCCCAGAGCGTTGACCATAATGCGCAGGTTCGCGCCGCGGATAGCGTCCATATCGATAATGGATTCAAGTTCTGCCACATACAGTCCCTTGTAGTCGTACGGCACGACCCACTGGCTGTTCTTCGCGTCTTCATAGGACATGCTCTTGACTTCGGCGTTATGGCCGGCCAGCAGGCGGTTTGCTTCCGCTTCAATCGCCTTGGTAATATCCGATTCTGCCGGGCCGCCGGTAATCGGGTTGTACTTGATACCGCCGTGTTCGGGAGGATTATGGGACGGCGTAATGATCAAGCCGTCGGCCAGCTTTTCGCTGCGGCAGTCATTGTAGCGGAGAATGGCCCGCGATACGGACGGCGTCGGCACAAAGTCATTTTCGCTGTCTACATAAGCCGTAACGCCGTTAGCCGCCAATACGCCCAAGACCGTTTCATAGGCCAGCTTGGACAAATAGTGGGTATCTTCACCGACGAACAAGGGGCCTTCTGCGCCGAACTGCTTGCGGAAGTTGCAGACAGCCTGGGCAATAGCCGCGACGTGGTCGGCCGTAAAGCTGCCGTTTCCAGCCTGTCCGCGATGGCCCGACGTGCCAAAGCGCACCTGCTGATGCGGATCGCTTACGTCAGGATGAGTATTGGCATAGGCCGCCGCAATAGCCTGCAAATCAATATAATCCTCTTTTCTTACTTTCGTTCCTGCTAATTCATGTACTGCCATTTCTGATCACCTGATTCGATTTTGACAAGCATACTGCTTTTCTATACAATAAGAATGCAATATAAAGGCAAACTTACATTTACTGCTTGCAGCATGCTGCAAAAGTAATATTTTATGTTTATTATACCAAATTTTCTTGAATTACGACAGTAAGTTATCCAAAGAAAGGATGAAGACCCATGAAATGCATTTCCTGGAATGTAAACGGCCTGCGCGCCGTAATGAAAAAAGGATTTATGGATGTTTTTTCCGCTCTGGACGCCGATATTTTCTGCCTGCAGGAAACAAAGCTCCAGGAAGGTCAAATTGATCTGGACTTGCCCGGCTACGAGCAATATTGGAACTACGCCGACCGGAAGGGCTACAGCGGCACGGCCATCTTTACGAAACGCAAGCCCCTGTCCTGCTCGTACGGCATGGGCATCGACGAACACGACCATGAAGGCCGCCTGATTACGCTGGAATTCGATGACATATACTTCGTCACCTGCTACACCCCCAACAGTCAGTCGGAACTAGCCCGTCTCGACTACCGCATGACCTGGGAAGACGATTTTCGCCGCTATCTCGTCGAGCTCAACAAAACCAAGCCTGTCGTGCTGTGCGGCGACCTGAACGTGGCCCACGAAGAAATCGACTTAAAAAATCCCAAGACCAACCGCAAAAACGCCGGCTTTTCCGACGAAGAACGGCAGAAGATGACAGAACTGCTGGCCGCCGGATTTACAGACACGTGGCGCTATTTCTATCCTGACAAAGAAGGCGTGTACTCCTGGTGGAGCTATCGCTTCAAAGCCCGTCAGAACAACGCCGGATGGCGCATTGACTATTTCATCACGTCCAAAGATTTGGACAGCCGGTTAGAACAAGCCGAAATCTACACCGACATCACAGGCAGCGACCACTGCCCAGTCGGATTAGTGCTGAAGTAAATCGTATACCTGCCTTTATAGAAATACCCCTGCCGGTACGGCAGGGGTATTTGCATGCATATTTTTCTATTTATTAAAATGCGTTGTGAGAGTATTCATAATACAAATCGGTCAGTTCATCCATCTTGTCATTCATGACGACCATGAGGTCCGAAGCGGCGTCGTAGTCGTTAGCGGCCAAGGCCTTTTTAATCTTGGAGAAGATGGACAAGCTCTTATCCGTATCGCGGCCTAATTCCGTGCGGAGGGCGTTGATCTTCGTCCACCGTTCGGCTTCCAGCGGATTGGTATCGGCTTCCATGTGCAGCGGTTTTGCCGAAATGACCTTGGACAAGTTGTCGGGGATAATACGGAACTGCAGTTCCAAGGCCCAGCGATTCAGGGCGCCCAATTTAAACGATTCCATGATGCGCTTTTCAAAAGCCGGGCAGGCCAAAGTATCCAATTTTTCCGGATGGAGTTCGAGAGCTTTGAAGTTTTCCCATACGGTGCGCGGAGCTTTACCGAACATGGCGTCCCGTTCCGCTGCCGTGAATTCTTCAAATACGTCGACTTCAGAGCGATATGCCCGGTCTTTTTCCAGATAATCGGCGGCTTCGCCCGGTTTCTTAGACAGCTCAGCCAGCAATTCGGCCGGCGTCTTGCCGCTGGAAAGGGCGTACTTAATGCCGTCGAGAGCGCTGAGGTAGCCCATGGCGATGGCGATATACGTGTTGGTAAAGGGGTTGGGAGCGCGCAGCTCGAAGCGGGTTCCGTTCGGGCTGTCAACGCTGCGGATTAAGCCGATCAGGACGGAACGATTACGGGTCGGAACGTCCGGCGTTTCGCCGCCCAGGGACGTTACGATGCAGACCGGCGCTTCAAAGCCCGGTTTCAAGCGGTTCAGCGAGTCCGTCGTCGCCGAAACGAAGGGATTCATGACTTCATAGTGCTTCAGTATGCCCATGATAGCGCCGTAGCCGAGGGACGACATAAATTCTTCATTCATATCGTCGGGGTTGAACAGGTTGACGAATTTGCCGCTCTTTAAGATAGCGCCCAATCCGAAGTGGGTGTGTTCGCCGGAGCCGGCAACACCCTGAATCGGTTTGGCCTGGAAGGTAACTTCGAGACCGTTTTCGCGGAATACTTCGCGGACGATGATGCGGGCTTGGATTTCGTTGTCCGCCGTCTGTACGGGATCGTTGGTAAATTTCCAGTCGACTTCGATCTGTTCCAATACGAAAATCAATTTGCCCGAATCGTCAATCTGAGCTTTAATGCCGCCGACTTCCTTATGGCCCATTTCAGGATTGAGGCCGTATTTTTCAAGACGTTCGACAGTCTGTTCCAAGGCCGTGCGGACGACGCCGTGCGTGCGCTGCCAGTACTGTTCCTGCAATTTCTGAGAAGCCGAAAGGAGGCGCGTTTCTACGTCCTGGCTCGGTGTCTTGACCCAGAATTCCAATTCCGTCGCTGTCGTGAATACGATTTTTTCGATGTCGTCGGGATTTACAGACAAGCCTTTAATCCCGTATTTTTTAATCAGCGCTAATATCTGTTCGCCAACATAATCCGTCGTATTGCGGAGAATCGAACGGGAATCAATATATCCCGTCGCATGGCACAAAAAGCTCGGAATACGCAGCGTGCCTACAGGACGGCCCGTAGCCGGGTCGATATTACCGTCGTTGTAGTCTACGAACCAGTTGACGCTAGGATCTGCTTTCATATCGACGCGAGCGTCCGACAATGTAGCAATCCCGGGAAGTACGACAGAAGAACCATCAGTCTGCACAGCCGTACCGTTGAAGAATTTTTCATAATCGTCGAAAAATACGGAAATAGGAATCTTTTCATCCGTATCGTTGCCGGCCAGATCGACACCGACGAGAGATACGAATTTAATTTCCGGGTGCTGTTCCAATAACGCCAGCACGCCTTCCTTGCCATACTGTCCTGCCGGAATTACGTATACCAAATCATCTTTTACCATAGGTACATCCTCCTTTTAATACAAAAAGACTCCGCCCCTGCTATCTTTTCAGATATAGGTTCGAAGTCTTCTTTGACTTTGCATACATGATTTTGTTGTCGTAAATCATGTTAAAATAATACAATCAATTAGTTTATTTGTCAATATATTTTATGATAAAAACTAATTATGTTGTAAAATTTCTTTGACAATAGCCGAAACAACTTTTCCGTCGGCCTTGCCCTTTACATGCGGCATAACCGCCTTCATGACGTCACCCATCTTCATGCCGTCGTTTCCGGCGACGATGTCCGTCACGATTTTCCGGATTTCATCTTCCGAAAGCTGCTTGGGCATATACTTTTCCAGGACGGCCATTTCTGCCTTTACCTGTTCTACCAGATCGGCGCGGCCGGCCTTTTCAAAATCTGCCAACGATTCTTTGCGCTGTTTCATTTCTTTCGCAATGACTGCTCCGACGCCGGCGTCGTCTAATTCGCATTTGCCGTCGATTTCCGTATTGCGGATAGCCGAGCGGACCATGCGGATCACCGATAACGCCGTCTTTCCTGCTTCTTTCGCTTTCATTGCGTCTTTCATGTCCTGAAGCAGTTGTTCCTTTAGAGACATGGTATCACCCTTCTTACTGTTGACGATTATGCTCTGTATTTCCGTTTACGTGCTGCTTCGGATTTTTTCTTTCTCCGTACACTCGGTTTTTCATAGTGTTCGCGTTTCCGTACTTCGGAGAGAACACCTGCCTTTTGGCAAGAACGTTTGAAGCGGCGAAGTGCGCTGTCCAACGTTTCGTTTTTACCTACTTTGATTTCTGCCATCTATTATCCCTCCCTCCAAATTATGTTAGGGAGTGCTTTTATTGCACACAATGAAATTATACTCAAAATGAGTCATTTTGTCAAATGGGACTGACTGACCGCCCTTGCATCGTTACACAGGCCGCAATGCCAGCAACCATGAGCTGTTTCGCCGCATTGTTATCCCCTTTCGGCAGGAGCATCGTACGATGGAGACAACATAAATCTGTCAAATAGGCTCTATATTGCAGTAAAAATATCGTAATATCCCGCCTACTCGCGAATAAATTGGCTGAATACGTAATTCCCATAATCCCGGCCCAAGGCAGTCATGCGGCAGCCGGCCGGCGTTGCCTCCAACAGTTTCTGTGCCAGAAGACGATGCAGCACGTCGGCAAACTCGTCTTCTACAGAACAGCCGAAGCGCTGCTGAAAATCAGCGTAGTCAATGCCTTTGCGCATGCGCAGGGCTAAAAAACAATAGTCTTCAACGGCTCGGTTTCGGCCGATGGAAATGCGTTCCGCCGCCGCGTCTTCCCTGCCGGCCTTGCGGATATACAGGGGAATATTCGCAATATTAGCCCAGCGTTCGTCATGATAAAAGGAATGAGCCGACGGCCCGAAGCCGACGTACGGTTCGTACTGCCAGTACTTGCAGTTGTGCCGGGACAAACAGCCGGCCTTGGCATAGCTGGAAATTTCATAGTGCGAAAAGCCCAGCCGGTGCATAGACCGATGAACGGCCTGCCCCATTTGTTCTATCTCCTCGTCGTTCGGAAGAAGGCAGCGGCCTTTGCGCAAATCATCCCACAAGGGCGTATGCTCTTCTACGATAAGGCTGTATATGGACGCGTGGCATACGGGCAAGGGCGCAAGCTCTTCCATATCGGCGCGGACCATCTC
Organism: Megasphaera sp. ASD88; assembly: GCF_002287425.1. Lineage (NCBI taxonomy): Bacteria > Bacillati > Bacillota > Negativicutes > Veillonellales > Veillonellaceae > Megasphaera > Megasphaera sp. ASD88. The sequence continues at coordinate 32,419 of NZ_NQXW01000024.1, forward strand.
TTCCGTCTGCCCCGGCAGGCCGTACATGAGGTCGATGGAAATATTTCTGACGCCGCCGTCCCAAACGGCCTGCACAGCTCGTTTTCCCTCGTCTGCCGTGTGAACCCGTCCGAGAAAGCGCAGCATACCGTCGTCGAAGGACTGAATGCCGAGGCTCACGCGGTTGACGCCAAGATCCGCCAGCTCGCGGACGTACTGGCGGCTCACGCTGTCCGGATTCGCCTCTACTGTAATTTCCGCATCGGCGGCAATGTCAAAACGCGCCTCGAGATTTCATGATGGAGCCGATTTGGCCGGCCCGCAGCAGCGACGGCGTACCGCCTCCGAAATAAACAGTATCAGCCTGCTCCCCACAGGGAAACAGGCTGATTTCGCGGCATACGGCATCGACGTAGGCGTCGATATACGATTCGACGCCGCTGTACGACGGAAAGTCGCAGTACCGGCATTTTTTGACGCAAAACGGGACGTGCACGTATAGGCCGATCATTTGTCGTCTACCTGCAGGACGGCCATGAAAGCTTCCTGAGGAATTTCGACGGTGCCGAACTGCTTCATGCGCTTCTTCCCTTCTTTCTGCTTTTCCAGCAGCTTGCGCTTACGCGTAATATCGCCGCCGTAGCACTTGGCCAATACGTCCTTACGCAGGGCCGCAACGTTTTCCCGGGCAATAATCTTGTTGCCCAGCGCGGCCTGAATGGGGATCTGGAACAGCTGGCGCGGAATGAGGCTGCGCAGCTTTTCGACGAGAGCCCGGCCGCGGCGGGCGGCAAATTCGCGATGTACGATGACGCTCAGGGCGTCGACGACTTCGCCGTTGATGAGGATATCCATCTTTACCATAGGCGAGGACTGATACCCGTTGAGCTCGTAATCAAGAGACGCATACCCTCTCGTCGCCGATTTCAAAACATCGAAATAGTCGTATAATATTTCACACAACGGAAGATTATATACAAGAGAAACTCTCGTTTCATCGAGATAATCCATCGTCTCATACTGGCCGCGGCGATTTTGGGAAATTTCCATGACCGTGCCGACCATTTCCTTCGGAATGATAATCGTCGTCTTGACGAAGGGTTCTTCGATATGATCGATTTTCGTCATATCCGGCATGAGAGCCGGGTTGTCTACCTCAACCATCGTGCCGTCCGTGCAGTACACGTGGTAAATAACAGACGGAGCCGTCGTAATCAGCGTCAGGCCGTATTCCCGCTCCAATCGTTCGCGGACGACGTCCATGTGCAGCAGGCCCAGAAAGCCGCAGCGGAAACCAAAGCCCAAGGCCGTCGACGTCTCCGGTTCAAATAACAGGGCCGCATCGTTGAGGTGAAGCTTTTCCAGGGCGTCGCGCAGGTTATCGTAATCGTTCGTTTCAACGGGATATAAGCCGCAGTATACCATCGGCACGGCTTTGCGGTAGCCCGGCAGGGCTTCCGACGCCGGATTATCGGCCAGCGTCACCGTATCGCCGACGCGGCAGTCGCGAACGTTCTTCATGCTGGCAGCTAAATAGCCTACGCTGCCGCATTCCAGCGACGGCACGGGATACATCTGCGGCAGGAAAACGCCCGTTTCGATGACTTCGAACTCCTTGCCTGAAGCCATCATGCGGATGCGGTCGCCAGGCTTGACGCTGCCTTCCATGATGCGGATGTTGGCAATAGCCCCTTTGTACGGGTCGAAATGGGAGTCGAAAATAAGAGCCCGCAACGGTTTGTCGGGAGCGTCAGCCGGCTCGGGAACGTGCTTTACGATCGCTTCGAGCACGTCGTCTATGCCGACGCCGGTCTTCGCGCTGACCAGTATAGCTTCCGACGCGTCCAGCCCGATGAGGTCTTCAATTTCCTTACGCACCCGGTCGGGATCGGCGCTGGGCAAGTCAATCTTATTGATGATAGGAATGATTTCCAAATCATGTTCCAAGGCCAAGTACACGTTTGCCAATGTCTGCGCTTCTACGCCCTGCGTTGCATCGACGATGAGCAGCGCCCCCTCGCAGGCCGCCAAGCTGCGGGATACTTCATAGTTGAAGTCGACATGGCCCGGCGTGTCGATTAAGTTCAGCGTGTACTGATGACCGTCTTTCGCATCGTACATGAGACGCGCCGACTGGGCTTTGATGGTAATGCCTCGTTCACGTTCCAAATCCATCGTATCGAGCAGCTGATCTTCCATTTCACGCTGCGAAACGGTTCCTGTCCGTTCCAGCAGCCGGTCGGCCAGCGTCGATTTCCCATGGTCTATATGGGCAATAATTGAAAAATTGCGAATATATTTTGTCGCCACGTTATCTCTCCTCTTTCAGTATTTCAATTTACATAATGATGCCGCCGCCTAAAACGCGGTCGCCCGTCTCGGCGTCGTACAGAACCAGTGCCTGTCCCGCCGTGACCGCCCGCTGGGGCTGGTCGAAAGTAACGCAGATACGGCCGTGTTCTTCCAGTTGGACCGTGCAGGGCGATTCCTTGGCGGCATAGCGTATTTTTCCCAAAGCGCGGAAGCGTCCTTCAGGCTCTCCTTCTACCCACGATACGCCTTCGGCCCGTACCTCTGAAGAAAATAAATCGTCGTTCGAACCGACGACGACCTGGTTACGAGCCACATCCAGTGCCGTAACGTAATACGGCCCGCCGGGACCGCCCAAATTCAAGCCGCGGCGCTGGCCAATTGTATACGCCGGAATGCCTTCGTGCCGGCCGATGACTCGGCCGTCTGCATCGACAAAATTTCCGGCTTTAAACATGCCGGCCCGTTCCCGGCGCAGAAATCCCTTGTAGTCATTATCGGGAATAAAGCAAATATCCTGGCTATCCGGTTTATTAAACACGGGCAACCCCCATTCCTGCGCCATCGCCCGCGTATCGCTTTTTTCAAAATCAGCCATAGGGAACAAGACGTGGGGAAGCAAATCCTGCGTCAGTTGATACAGCACGTACGATTGATCTTTGCGCCGGTCTGAACCGCGAAGCAGCGTATACACGCCCCGTTCCGCATCGTAGGCCGTGCGGGCATAATGCCCCGTCGCCAGCAGGTCGGCGCCGCGGCGGCGCGCTTCCTCCCACAGCCGGCCAAATTTAACGCACCGATTGCAGGCAACGCAGGGATTGGGCGTCTTTCCCCGGCCGTAAGCGTCGATAAAATATTCTATGACATCGCGCCGGAAGGTGTCGCTAAAGTCCAGCGTGTCATGGGGAATTCCCAATATATCGGCTACCGCCTTGGCATCGTCGGCGCTTTTTTCCGCCGCTTCGCCGTCCCACAGGCGCATCGTAATGCCGATGACATCATATCCCTTTCGTTTCAGCAGCGCCGCTGTAACGGAACTGTCCACGCCGCCGCTCATGGCAACGGCAACTCGTTTCTGCATGGTATATTCCCCCCTTTTTGCACGACGCGGCTCTGCCGCATCTGCCGTCTCTGCAAGACAATACAGCGGCCGGCGCCCGTTTGCTCCAGGAGCCGCCGCTTGTGTACCACATAGTAGTCAAAGCTTCCTGTATTGAAGCCTATTATTAATAATATCATAATATATTGGCAGTGGCTAGTAACAGCCGCATAAAAAAAGGCCGCATCACAGTGCAGCCCTTTGAAAATCACATCTTATCTATTCTTTATAACCTTTTTCAGCACGATGACCACCGGCACGGTAATAACGGCCGACACCACGGCTTCGGGAATCCCGTTGAACAGGCAGACGCCTACGATGATGTTGACGACGTTATCCAAGGGAATATTGCGGAGCTCGGCAAAGTCCTTTGCATAAATCAGGTAAATACCGCCCATAACGCCGACCGTATTGATGACCGAACCGGTAAAGCCGGCAACAGCCAGACTGAACGATTCCTTGTGAATCGCCTTCCATACGGCTTTATACACATAATAGGTCCCCAAGCCGATCAGTACGCGGGGAACGACGGAAATCAGCGGATTTAAAAAGGCGAAGGACAATACGACAGGCGTCGTAATCGCCTGAAAAATACTGAAACAGCCGAAGATAAAGCCAACCATAACGCCGACGCGCGGCCCGGCTACCAGAGCGCCGATAATAACAGGCACGTGCAGGATCGTCGCTTTCATCAGCGGCAGGGGAATGAATCCATACCCCGTCAAGCCTAACAACATCGTAATTCCCGACAGCATACCGACGATAGTCAGCTCCCGCGTCGTCAGCAAGGCCCGTTTACGGACGCCGCCCGGCGCTTTGACACCCATTTCTTTTTGCATACATAATTCCTCCGTTCTCGCTCTTCAAAACAAAGATACAAGTCGCATATCGTATCACAGCACTGCTTTCAGGCCCTCTTCCAGTCCCGCTCTTCCGATGCCAACCGGATCATAACGCATACAGACCTGCAACAGCCATGCGTAGTATATCATACTTGCTGTCCCTTGCCAATAGATTTTGCAAAATTTGTGAAAATTGCCACAAGCTTGAAAAGAAGTCTGAAATATGGTAAACTATTGCCTGTCATATAAGCGAGTGTGGCGGAATGGCAGACGCACCAGACTTAGGATCTGGCGTCGTACGACGTAAGGGTTCAAGTCCCTTCACTCGCACCAACTCAGGCAGAATCAGCAGTTGCGGGTTCTGCCTTTTTTTGTTGACCTCACAAAATCTGGTGTCTTTGACCCCATTTTGACCCCATCAATAAAAATTTATTGCCACCGATTTACAGCGATAAGGTACAATAAGTTTCGCAAAAATAAAAAGAGACATGGCTTGCAGAACTCTGGTAGAATGAAGTCGCGACACACCATTCTGAAAGGAGCAAGCAAACCATGTCTGAAAAGATTGTACAGCTTA